>CAZYDL010000042.1:0-16241 GCA_964646305.1 uncultured Desulfobacula sp.
CAATTGTATCATTACCCAAGATTTTTGTATCATTGACAAATTTAAAATAATCTTCCGTTCCTTTTGAATAAGGGTTACCTGCATCAGATGTAGGACCTGTGATTGCAAGGGATAAACCAATCTTGTAAACTTTTCCGCCTGCATAAGCTGACGCAGTAAATGCAAACATTACAACAAGAACCAATAGTGCATTTAAAAATAAACTTTTTTTACTTCTCATGTCTCTTCTCCTTTTCTTACGTTTTGGGTTAATTACTACAACAAACTACATATTTTAAGCTGTGTGAGCTAATATCTGAAGGGCCACAACTTGGTATACGATTTAGTAATTCTCCACCAGTTTGCAATACCTCGTGGTTCAAACATTAAAAACAATACTATAACAAGACCAAATGTTAAAGGTTTAAGTGCAGTGGCAACGTTCATACCAGAAGGCAGATAATGTCCAGAGAGTTCTGCAAGACTTTCAACCTGAAGGTCAAGAAATTTAATAGCAACAGGTCCCCAGAAAGAACCATTCAAGGTGCCAAGACCACCTACAATTGCCATGGCAAGATAACCGATTGATTCATGCAGGGTAAATGATTCAAATCCAACACCTCTGTAAACATAGGCATGTAAAGCTCCTGCAACTCCTGCAAAAAAACCTGCCAGAGCAAAGGCATAAACTTTGGTAAGACCCGGGTTCATACCCATGGCATCTGCTGCCCTGTCATTATCTCTTACTGCCACAAGGGAACGCCCATATCTGGTTTTCATGAGGTTTCTTACTCCAAAGCCGAGAAGAACCACAATGGTTAGTATTATAAAGTACCAGAACAGGTAATGATCTTTTCTTCCAACTTTACCTGTCAGCCAGAAAACCCTTCCAATATATATGGTCTGACCCTGGTTGAAAAAGGTCAGAAATTGAATAGTCCATTCAAAAATCATCTGAAAAGAGATAGTTGCAATGGCAAGATATAAATGTTTCAATTTTAAAGCAGGCAGACCGACAATTGCTCCAAATACAGCACCCATAGCTCCGCATAGAACAATCAATACCGGCCAGAAATGGGTGATAATCACATGGGAATCGCCTATTACCTGGCTGAATGATGCAAGGGTGTAGGCACCGATGCCAACAAAAGCTGCATGACCTAAGGAGATAAGTCCTGCAAATCCTGTCACAAGGTTCAGACCCATGACTGCTACAATGGCAATTAAAATATTATCAATTACCAGCATATTTTTATTGCTAAGTTCAAAAATCAGGGGCCATCCAAACAAGATGACAAGAAAAAATGTAAAAAATGTTCTGTCAAGACTTGTGAGAAATGTCCTCTGTTCCTGCTTATAGGTTGTGAAAAAATTTCCTGTTGCTAACCATGTATTTGTTGACATAGATTACACCCGCTCAATTTCATGGATACCAAATAACCCATGTGGTTTAAACCAAAGTATGATTAATAAAATAACATAGGGCATTACATCACCTGTACCTTTAAGCCCGAAGTTCCCGTCAAGATATCCTGCGGCAAACTGCTGGATAAGCCCCATAATAATTCCCGCAACAACTGCTCCAAGAATGGAATCAAGTCCGCCAAGAATAATAACCGGAAACACGATAATTCCAAATGCATGGAGAGTGTCAAAATTTAACCCTGTAATATTACCGATTATACATCCTGCCGCTGCTGCAGACAATCCTGCCGTTGCCCATGCAAGACCAAATACCTTGGGAACAGATATACCAACAGACATGGCGCCGAATTGATCATCAGAAACAGCTCTCATGGAAATTCCAACAGTTGATTTTTTGAAAAAATAGGAAAACCCTCCTATCAGAACAAAGGTTATTATGACCCCTACAAGCTGTGTCCATGATATGGAAACACCACCAAGAGAGATAGGTTCCTGGGGAAGAAATACAGGAAATGAGAAATTCTCACTTCCAAAGGGAGTAAGATATATCAATCCGTCAAGGATTGATCCCAATCCTATGGTAACCATGATAACCGAGATAATGGGTTCCCCTATAAGACGTCTTAAAAAGATTCTTTCAACACTCATGGCAAGGAAAAAGGTAATAATCATGCTTGCTAAGAATGAAAAGAAAATAGGTATTCCAACAGTGACTGTTAAAAAATAGGCGATAAAGGCACCAGCTGCAATAATCTGTCCATGGGCAAAATTTGCAACCCTGCTTGATTTATAAACCAGTACCAGACCAAGGGCAGCAAGTGCATAGATTGATCCTACCACAATGCCGCTGACTACAAGTTGAAAAAAATAACTCATTGATTTACTTAGGCTCCTTTCACCGTGAAAAACTTAATACTTGTTTTAACTTTTGTTGATTGTCCGTCCTGATATGTGAACGATGCCTCAACCTTCTGTTCATCAACACTTTTATCAAAAAGTGAATCATAAAGGTTCTGGTATCTCTCCTGCACAAATTTCCGACGGATTTTACCAGTTTTGGTCAACTCTCCGTCATCCACATCAAGAAGTTTATAAAGAAGAGCAAAACGTTCAATTTTAAAATGCTCTTTTTCCGCCCTGGAGTTTACGCCCAGTATCTGTTCCATTACAAGCTCATATACTTCTTCTTTGCTTGAAAGGTCCATATATGTACTATAGGAAATGCCTCTGTCTTCAGCCCATTTACCCACAACAATAGGATCAATATTGATAAGGCATGACACAAAATCCTCCTTGTCTCCATAAATTACAGCCTCTTTTATATAAGGACTGAATTTCAGAGAGTTTTCAAGGAACATTGGAGAAAACATCTCTCCTTTTTTACTATGCATAACGTCAGATAAACGGTCGATTACTACAAGATGACCGTTTTCATCAATAAATCCTGCATCGCCAGAATGAAGCCAACCACCCTCAAGCAGTTCTTCAGTTTTTTCCGGAAGTTCATAATATCCCGGGGTAACAGAATCAGATTTGGAAAGTATTTCACCATCTTCGGCAATCTTGCACACAGTTCCAGGCAGCGGTTTTCCAACTGTATCCGGTCTTACATCGCCATCTCTGTGCATGTAGGCAATTCCAACTATTTCTGTCTGGCCGTAAATCTGTTTTAAATTTACACCTATTGCCTGGTAAAATGTAAAGAGCTCGGGTCCTAATGCTGCGCCACCTGTATAAGCTCTTCTTAAGCGAAGAAAACCAATCTGGTTGACAAGGGGTCTAAATATCATCTGCTTGCCAAGCCATGCTTTGAATTTAAGCCCGAGAGGCAGGGATTTGCCTGTCATTCTGTAGTCTGCTGCTTTTAACCCAACGTCAATGAAATAATTATAGATAAGTTTATTGAGCCAGTATGACTGGTCAATTTTCAGCCAGATTTCAGATCTTATGGTTTCATAGATCCTTGGCGCACCAAACATGAAATGAGGACCAATTTCTTTAAGGTCAGCCATGGCAGTTTCAACGGATTCAGGAAAATTAAGTGTTATTCCAGTTGCCATGGCAACCCCGAATGAGTTCATCTGCTCGCCTATCCAGGCAAATGGAAGAAAAGATACATATTCATCTGTGGGTTCAAGGGGATCAACTTCAGTAAGCTGCAGCCCCATATTGATATAATTTTTATGGGTAAGCTTGGTACCTTTTGGCAGGCCTGTGGTTCCAGAGGTCAGGCATAGATGGCATACATCGTCTGGTTTTCCTGCATCCACAAGGGTTTCAAAAAGATCTGGGCTCTTAGCATGCTCTTCTTCCCCAAGTTTGTAAAGATCAGTAATGTCAATGAACCAATCATCTGACATATAATTTCTCATGCCCCTTGGATCTTCAAAGATTACCTTTTTTACATTGGGAATCTGGTCCCTCACTTCAAGAACTTTATCCACCTGTTCCTGGTTGTCGCAAAAGACAACGCTGACTTTAAGATATCCAAGGATCTGGGCAATTTCGGCTGGCATACTTGTCTGGTATATGCCGGCGGAAATAGCACCAAGGCAATGCCCGCCAATGGCAGTAAATAGAACTTCAGGAATATTATCAGAGATAATTGCAATGGTATCGCCTTTGTCAAGGCCGATTGCCTTAAGACCAAGAGCAGTTTTTCTGACATAATCGTAGTAATCTTCCCAGGTATAGGTATTCCATATCCCAAAATCTTTCTCTTTTAATGCAGGGCGTTTGGGTGAATTCTTAACCCGCCAGCGAAGCAATTGAGGGATAGAGTATTTAAGTAGTTCATCGTTTTTATTCATTTATATCAATCCTCTCCAATATAGGCTTCAATTACTTTGGGATCAGCAGCTACTTCTTCAGGAGTACCAGAACCTATGACTTCTCCAAAATCAAGAACATAAATCCTGTCTGAAATATCCATTACAACACCAAGATCATGTTCCACAAGAACAATAGTAATCTCACGCTCTTTTTGAATATCCATGACAAAGCGGACAATATCTTCTTTCTCTTCCTGGTTCATGCCGGCCATGGGTTCATCAAGGAGCAGGATATCAGGAGCAAGGGTTAAAGCCCGTGCCACCTCTACTTTTTTCTGCAGGCCATAAGACAAATTACCCACAAGACTTTTTCTATAAGCTTCAAGTTCCATAAAGTCGATGACATCTTCAACATATTCTCGATTTTCAGATTCAACTCTGGATGCTTTGCCCCAAAACCAGACAGCATGGAAAAAGCTGTATTTTAAATTCTGGTGACGGGCAAGAAGCAGATTGTCAAGAACAGACAACCCTGAAAAAAGCTCCAGGTTCTGAAATGCCCTTGAAATTCCCATATTAGATACCTGGTGGGGAGAAGCATGGGTCAGCTCTTTGTCCTTGTAAAATATAGTTCCCTGGGTGGGATGGTAAAAACCTGAAATGCAGTTGAGCATACTTGTTTTACCAGCACCATTGGGGCCGATAATTGATGTGATCAGACCCGGCTCTATTTTCATATCCACATTGGATAAAGCCTTAAGTCCGCCAAAAGAGAGTGTTACATCTGAAACATTTAAATGTGCCATATAATTCCCAAATTTTTTAAATCAGATTGATATTTTTGAATAATTATCACGGACAGTCTTGATTGCCCACAATAACCTAAAGCTCACATGTAAAATATGAAAGTTAATATTTATAGATAAAGCAACTTTCACATAAAACCAAATTGAGTAGTATTCTAAAATCTCAATTATTTACTAATTTAAACCAAACCTCCTGCCATAATTAATATTTATATTTATAAAATTATTTATTAGCTGTTAAGTCAAGATAAAATCTTAATTTTATCAAGAAAACAGATAATTTTATTTATATTCTGCCTTTATTTTTTCACGGTCAATTGAACCATCTTCTGCCTTAGGCAGATCTTTGACAAATTCTACATATCTTGGTTTTTTATAACCTGCTATGAGTGATCCTGTAAATTTTATAAGGTCATCTTTGTCTAATTCAAAACCTGGGTTCAGAGAGCAGACTGCTTTTATGCCCTCACCAAATTTTTTATCGGGCACGCCAAATACACAGACTTCGTTAATTGCTTCATGCTGGATAATGGCTTTTTCAACTTCAGCTGGAAAAACATTTTCCCCGCCTGGCTTGATAAGCTCTTTTTCAGCTTTTCTACCCTTGAAAAACAGATATCCGTCAGAGTCTATCATGCCAAGATCACCAGTGTGATGCCAGCCTCCTCTGAATGTGTGGGCGTTGAGCTCATCTGCCTTCCAATATCCCTGAAAAACAAGGGGACCTTTTACAAGGATTTCTCCTGTTTCTCCAATGGGTAAAAAATTATCCAGGTCATCGGCAATTTTAATATTGGCAAGCGTGGAGATAACGCCTGCTGATCCGGGTTTGTCAAAGTATTCAGCAAAAGTGATCAAGCCTGAAGTTTCAGTCTGTCCATACATGGTCCAGAATTTCGAATCTGTCTGGCTTTCCCACTCTTTGACTGTTTCAGGCATATCAAGCCCGGCTGCTATTTCAAGGCTTGACAGTTCATAGGTTTTCTCTTTTGAGGCATCAAGAAGGTTTGAAAGTATGGGAGGAAAGGAGCCAAAAAGATTAACTTTTTGTTCCTCAATTAGTGCAAGGGTCTTTGGCGGATCAAATTTTTCCTGTATAATATTTTTACCGCCAGCCTGAAGCACGCCAAGGCCCAGGTTGACCCCCATGATATGAAACAGAGGTAAAATATTTAAATAGGCTTTGGTTCCATTAAGGCCAAATGCCTGAATTATCTGCTGGTTTGATAAAATAATATTGTTTTGTGAAAGCACAGCCCCTCTTGGTTTGCCAAGCATTGCAGCAGTATGAATAATGATAAAAGGATCATCCAGGCTGCATGGCACATGCGTCTCAAGGGGGTTGCCTTCATAAAGATTTAAAAATTGTTTGTTGTTTTCATTAACAATAAAACTATGTTCAAGGCAGGAAAAAGATTTTACAAGTTTTTCAGCCTGGTCAGCCATCTCTTCATCTGCAAAAATAATGGATGGTGTTATATCTTCTATTATATGGGATACTTCATCACTGCTCAGGCGCCTGTTGATAAGAACAAGTGTAAGATTAAGGGCTGAAGCAGCACCAAATAGATGAAAAAAGAATGGATGATTTTTGCAGAGTATTGCAACTCTGCTTTTTAAAGGAAGATTGAGACGTTTAAGGCCATTGGCAAGCTTGGCTGTTTCTTGGAAAAGGTCATAATATGTTGTTTCTATGGATCCATCATAAATGGCTGTATTAGAACCTTTATAGTGTGCATTTTTTTCATAAATATCAAAAAAACTTAGATTATGGAAACTCTCCATATAAAATTACTCCTTTTTAAAAATTCCAAACGAGCGCTCGGTCTCAAATGCTTACAAGTAATAATTTAATTTAATATGGTTGTCAAAGACTTTTTTTAATTATTTTTTTTAACAGGGAAAAATATAGTAAAAACAGAGCCTCCGGAACTTAAACAATCCTGATTTCCATGGCAGAATTCACACTTTTCAATATCCCCCGGGCATGCAGTATCTATATTTTCTAAAAGAAAATTACAATATTGAGACTCCATTTCCAGAGTAAATCCAAGGCGGTCTGAAAAAATTTTGGTTCTCAACAGATCTGCACCTTTTCCACCGGCATTAAAAGCAAAAGGTGTTTTGGTTGAATACAACAAAGTTTCCTGGGTGTTAAAAAAGCCTTCAAAAATTCGTTTCTGGTGATCTTTTATAATACCCACCCCAAAATCATGGACACTAAAGAGAATTCCACCATCTTTTACTTTAATTGCAATATCAATTTTACCCTTTTCCGGGGTGTTTTCAATGGCATTTTTTATAATTCCTGCAATCATTTTATTTAATATCTCTTCTGGCAATTGAACAAAAGGAAGATTATCATCAATGGACAATTCAATATTGATATCTCTGAACTCAAACTCTGGTTGAAGCTTAGAATAGAGTTTATTAAAATATTGTGAAAAATTGATATTATTATAGACTATGGTCCTTGGACCAAATTTTTCATCAATTAATTGTTTTATGGAAGATTCAAGATTGTCAACAGAAAGGTTTTGCAGGAGAAGAGTTTCAAGTTCATCCTGGCAGCTTTCAAACATTTTTAGTAAAAGTCTCTGTGCAGAATAGGTTTTATCGTCCATGATATCTGCAACTTCATCCTGGATATCAACAATTCTATTCAAGTTGCGTTCAATTCTATCCAATGTGCCGTCAACATTAACATCCGGCACTGATTCAAGTTTTTTTTGCAAAATCTGTAATGAACCTGTAAGTATGGCAACCGGAGTTTTCAGTTCATGGGAAAGATGATTAATGGCTTTGCCTTTTGCTCTGTTCATGGATGCCACATCAAGGTAGGCATCTCTCACAGCCTCTGCAAATCTTGCATTTTCAATGGAGAGGGCACAAGTACCGGCAATCATTGTCATAAGTTCCATATCATTATAATCAAACTTGTTCTGTTTTTTATTAATGGCACAAAGAACTCCGATTATTCTGTCATCACTTTTAATGGGAACGTTAAGAATACTTGTTGTTTTATATCCCAGTTTTTCATCCCTGTCAGGATAATCACTTTTAAGTTTGTCAGTATCATTTACAAGGGCGTAGTCACCTGTTTTTATAGTCTCTCCTGCAAGGAGAGAGCTGGCAGGGAACCTAAAGGTTTTTGCTCTTGTTTGTGTATCCTGGTTATCATAGGCAGCGCCTGTAAAAAACAGTTCATCTGTGATCTCATCATATAAAAGAACCAGAGCACCCTCTGTTTTTAAAAGTCCCTTCACCTCGTGAGAAATATAGCTCATCAACTCTTCAAGCTCAAGATATTCAGGAATAACAGCACTGATTCGACTAATGGTTTTATTATTTGCTGCAAGCCTTTTTTCCTGTGTTATATCCCTTAAAATTACAAAATTCTGCCTTGAATCGGATTTCCCCATGGAGTAGGAATCTGCCCAGATCACAACATCAAGAATTTTACCTTCCTTTGTCAACCGCTGGGTTTCATACCGGGTAAGGGATTTATCTTCATAAAATCTATTGAGCATATCACTGGTTTCAGCTTCAAGTCCTTCAGGGACAAAGGGGACTGGTTTGCCTGTCAACTCAACACTGGACCATCCAAAGGTTGTTGAAAAAGATGGGTTTAAATATGAAACCAGACCATTATCATCATAAACAACTATTGGGTAGGGAATAAAATCTAAAAGCCCCTGATAAATTTTATAGAGTTCTCTGGTTTTCTGCTGTGCAATTTTTTCTTGTGTGACATCCTGGAGAGTTTCAACGGCACTTGTGATTTCTCCTTTTTCATTGGTAATTGCCGAGGCACAAAAAGAGAGCCATTTACCATCCACACCAAGATCAGGGAAAAAATTTGTTATTTTAAAGTGCTCTTTTGGGTCCGTGGATTTGATCAGCTTTTCACCATAATACTCTGCAATCTTTGTATCAGATGTTTTATCAATGATAAAATCCACCATGACGGGACGTTTTTTTGAATAAAAAGCTTTCCACTGGTGATCAGTGCCAATCATTTTATCCTTTGAAAGCCCGCTCAAATCTTCCATTGCCTGGTTAAAATGGGTGATTATATGCTTGCTGTTAATGGCAAATATAGGGATGGGAGCATTGCATATAATATCGTAAAGTTCCTGGTTTTTTTTTTCTAACTCTTTGATTCTATTTTTAAATTTTTCAATATCATGGTCATTGCTGCTATTTTTATATTGATTATCATTTTGGTTCATAAATAAACTCCATAAAGACTTTACAAGTTTGATTGATCCCCGTATAACAAATTTATGAATTTTTTAATACAATATATAAAATCTATGCCTTAGTATTGCAAGGAATTTATATATTATAAGGTAAGCATCCTGGAGTGTGTAAAGGCAAATATAAATAAAGGTATAAAAAATGCCGGAAAATACCATTAAATCCGATAACACCATCAAAACAGAAATCCTTGTTCACGATTTAAAGGTTCCTGTTTCAGTTATAGATGCCGGAGCAAAATCAATGTTAAACCGCCAGGATGTCTATGGCCCCCTGACTGACAAGCAGATCAAAGTTTTAAAGAGAATCATAAGAAATACTTTGACCACACAAAGGCTTGTAAATGATGTCCTTGAACTGGGAAGATCCAGGGAAGGGGTCATGATAACCAGTGATTTTCCTATTTTCGAGCTTGTCAGGTCAGTGTTAATAGAAATTTTTGATCTTGTTGACACTGATGTTGTTGAGACAATTCGGAAAACCCAAAGCTATGATGAACTTGTCCAGACCCTTGAACCCAATGGCGTTAGATTGTCCTTTGATAAAAAGATTTGGATGACTAAAGTCCATCTTGATTATGCCAAGGTAAAACAGATTTTAAGAAATCTTGTTACCAATGCTTTTAAGCATAAATCCACTGTTGTTGAAATTGCAGGTAAAATCATTGAAAAAAAATTATTGCTAAAGATCAAAGATGATGGCAAAGGCATACCTCCTGCAGATCAGCAAAAAATCTTTGAAACATATTTTACCACAGGTTCATCCATTGAAAATGCCATAGAGAGTCATGGCCTTGGCCTTGCCGGTGTCATGATATTGCTCAAGGATATGGGAGGAAAGCTTATCCTGGATTCTGATCATGATCAGGGCGCAGAGTTTATAGTAACAATCCCTTTATAAAAGCTCGATCTCGTGATCTTTTTTGTACACCGCGTAATAGGTAACAGGTATTACAAGAAGCGTAAACAATGTGGATGCAAAAAGCCCGAATATCAATGCCCAGGCAAGTCCTGAAAATACAGGATCCAAAGTTATGGGAAAGGCTCCAATGGCTGTGGTTAGAGCAGTCAGCAAAATTGGTCTCATTCTTACCACACCGCTTTTTAATATGGCATCCTTGAAAGCCTCACCTTTATCAATGGCATCCTGGATAAATTCAATTAAAACCAGAGAATTCCTAATTACAATTCCGCCAAGGGCAATCATTCCTATCATGCTTGTGGCTGTAAAAAAAATAGGATCAGCAAATCCGTTAATGGTTTGGGTGAACAGATTTAAAATGAAAAATCCCGGCATGATCCCCAGGATGGTTAAAGGAATGGCCATCATTATCAGCATGGGCATAAAATATGACCCGGTATTTATGACAAGGAGCAGATAAATACCAATAAGAGCTGCTGCAAAGGCAAGGCCCATGTCCCGGAAAACCCTCAAAGTAATCTTCCACTCCCCTTCTCCTGACCAGTTGACATGGATACCATCTTTAACCTTGTTGTGTTTAAGTTTTTTCATTATATCGAGCACAGCTTCTCCTGGAGCTCTTCCAGCCATTTCCCCAATAACATAAACAATGGGTTCAAGGTTTTTATGATAAATGGGTTTTCTATTTTCTATTTCATTTACATGGATAATTTCATCTAAGGGAATCATTGCACCTTTGGAGGACCTTATGGGAATATTAGAAATAGACACCATATCTGATCTCTTATCCCGTGGCAGGATAAGCTTTATCCACAAAGGGTTTCTTTCCTGGTCAAGATGAAGACTCGCAGGTGTAACTCCCCCCACAGCGCTTTTTAAGGTTTCAAGTATGGTTTTTGTATCAATCCCGTGCAAACCTGCTTTTTCCCGGTCAACGATGATATCAAAGCGTTTGCTATTCTGCTCGGTCATGATTTTAACATCGGTAACAAATGGTTCTTCTTCCATTATATCCTTAATAAACCCGGCACCCTGGAGCAGCTCTTCATAGGTTTTATCATCGCTGCCATATATTTCAGCCACAATGGTTGATAACACCGGCGGCCCCGGTGGAACTTCCACAAGCTGGACATCGGCATTATTGTCCTGGGCAATTTTTTCAAGATCTTTTCTTATGCGAAGAAGAATGGCATGGCTTTGCTGCTGCCTGTTGGATTTATGGGCAAGGTTGACTCGAATATCTGCAAGATGGCTGCCTTTTCGGATAAAATAGTGTCTTACCATGCCGTTAAAATCCATGGGGGATGCAATGCCGGTATAGGAGACAAGATTTGTTACCTCATTTACAGCTTTAAGGTAATCCTCAAATTTTTTGACAACTCTGTCAGTATGTTCAAGGGATGTCCCTTCGGGCATGTCAATGACAATTTGAAATTCATTTTTATTATCAAAGGGAAGAAGTTTAAGCGGTACCAGTCTGAAAATCGCAAGGGAGCAGGACCCGATCAAAAGTATTATAATTGTAATAAACAATATTACCCTTATCTGTTTTTTATTTAAAAACGGCATCAGTACGGCTTTATATGCCCTTGCAAGATATTGCTTTGATTCTTTTTCAGGTTTAACACTCTTTGTATCATTTTTTAATAATTTATATGATACCCATGGAACAATGGTCAGGGCACACAGTGTTGAAAAACTTACTGTCAAGGGTACATTGATTGCCATTGGAGCCATGTATGGCCCCATCATTCCTGTAATAAAGGCCAGGGGTGTAAAACATACAATAATGGCAATGGTTGACATTATTACAGGCGGCAATACCTCCTGTACTGCAAAAAGGGTTGCTTCAAAGGGTTCCAGGATTTTTAGTTTAATATGGCGCTGTATATTGTCTACATTGGTGATGGGATCATCCACCACAAGCCCCAAAGAGAGAATAAGGGCAAACAGGGTCACACGATTAATGGTGTATCCCAGGATATAATTCATGAAAAGTGCAAGGGAAAAAGAGATGGGTACTGCAATGGCAACAACTGATGCCTCCCGCCAGCCCAGGGTTAAAGCAAGAAGGATGACAACTGAAACAATGGCAAAGCCAAGGGATTTTAAAAGTTCATTCACCTTTTCCTGGGCTGTTTCTCCATAATTTCTGGTGATTTCAATATGAATATCGTCAGGAATAATGGTTCTTTCAAGTTTGTTCACTTCATTTATAAGTTTTTTAGCTACTTTAACAGCATTGGTTCCCTTTTTTTTGGAAAATGTCAGGGTTACACAGGGAAAAGGTCCGGAAGATTTCAAAAAATCCTGGTTGGACTGAGCCTGGCGGTTTGCCTGAAGGAAATTTGAAAAACTGATTCTGGTATAGGAGTCTGCTTCACTGGGGCCGTCAATGATATTGGTTACATCTTCAAGATAAACTGGTTTTGAATCCTTTTTGGGATCATCACCCGATACAACAAGTTTTTTGACTTGATCCACAGAATTTAAAAATGAAGAGCTGGTAATGGTGATCTCCTGGTTGAGCTTATTGAACAAACCCACTTCCATGGATACATCAGCGCCTTGAAGAGCTTTTTGGATATCTTGAATTGAAATACCAAATCCCTGCATTTTTAAAGGATCAAGTTCTACTCTGATTTCTCTTTGTCTGCCGCCGAAAATGGATGATTTTGAAATATTTTCAAGCTTTGATAGTCTTGCCACAAGTTCCTGGCCGACCCTTTTTAATTCATGGTCTGAGTATTTTTCAGAATAGAGGGTCAGATTTAAAATTGGAACATCATCTATTTCAATTGGTTTAATGAGCCAGTCAGTTACAATGGGAGGAACCCTGTCAAGGTTCATTTGTATTTTATTATGAAGTTTTACAATGGAGTTCTCTCTATCTTCTCCCACGAAAAAACGTACAGTTACAAGGGCTTTTTCCCTTGTGGACATGGAATAGACATACTCGACCCCGTCAATTTCCCAGAGCATTTTTTCAAGTGGTGTGGCAACTAGTTTTTCAATCTCTTCAGGACTTGCTCCGGGGGCATGTACATAAATATCTGCCATGGGAACAACAATCTGGGGTTCTTCTTCCCTTGGAGTGATATATATGGCAAATATTCCAAGAAGCAGTGAAACAATAATCAGCATAATGGAAAGCTGGGAAGTTAGAAATAATTTTACAATATTGGAGAGAAAAGAGGGTTTTTTTTCCATCTGTTTTTTAATCATAGCCTTTTAATATCTGTCTGCTTAATTGTAATCTATTAATATCCTATGGTTTCATCAGATGTGAGCCCTGAAAGGACTTCAATCTTTTTGTCAAATATTCTTCCGGTCTTAATGTAAACTCTCTGCCATCTGTTATTGTGTTTCACATTGACAAGTTCAAGCTGACCCACGCGGATCACAGCTTTTTCAGGGATAAGAAGTGTATTTTCTTTTCCAAGGGGAATAAGAAGTCTTCCAAACATTCCAGGATAAATCCCGGGAGTTTTAGGAAGAGCTGCCTTTACCATAAAGGTTCTAGTGGCAGGATCTGCATAGGGAACAATCTCTTCTACGACAGAGACCACAGATTTACCTATGGTTTGAATTTTAACCTCATATTCATTTCCCTGTATGATTTTGTTGATCAGGCTTTCTCTTACATTGGCCTCAAGTCTTAGAGCACCACTGGTCTGGATGACAAGCAGTGGTTTTCCTACCACAGCAAGGTCACCTGGATCAATGAATCTTTTTGCCACAACTCCATTGGCAGGAGATGTGATTTTTGTATATCCAAGACCTATTTTTGCTTCTTTAACTATTTCCTGGGCCTTTCTGATGGATGCTTTTGCTGATAATTGAGCCTCCTGAATTTGTTCAAGCCTTGCTTTTGCCTGGAGAAAAGCAGATTTATCAATCTCAAGTTTTTGAGAAGGCACAATCTCTGCTTTAAACAATTTGCTTGTTCTATTGTAGGCAGTTTGTGCCTGATCAAGATTTGCCCTTGCTTCATCCATTGATTTATGGGTTTGTTTTAAATTATTGTTTGCAACACTCAATCCTTCTCTTGCCTGCTGAAGTTTAGTTGCCATTTGTCTTGAATCAAGCTGGATAAGAATCTGACCTTTTTTTACGATATTGCCTGGAACACAATTCACCTTTAATACCTGTGAATTTATCTGGGCTCCAATGACAGATTCTGTTAAAGGCCTTATTGTACCGACAGCTTCATATATATTAGACACCTGTGTTTGCTCAACACTGGTAATATTTTGAAAATCATTATTTTGATCAGGAATATTTTTATTTGAAAATCCGGGTTTGATTTTGTCATTATCACAGGCAAAGAAAATTAATAACACAAAGAGTAATAAATATTTTTTTTTCATGGCCAGGTCCTTAAATTGTATTATCTATAGTGTTTATAACTAATATCATATCTGGCTGCTTTATAGGAGAATTTTCGTATGGTAATTCCAATAAGCTTTGCAGCTTTTTTTATATTGCCACCTGTATTTTTTAAAGAATCCATTAAAATCTCTTTTTCCAGGTGTTCAACAGCTTTTTCAAGACTTAAAGGAAGGGTCTTGGATTTATTTCCTGTCTGTAGTGTGGACGGGAGATGATAACTGTGGATTGCGCCCTCATTGCAGAGGATTACAGCTCGTTCAATGCAGTTCTCAAGCTCTCTTACATTCCCAGGCCAGTGGTATTCCATCATCATGTCAATGGCTGGAGTTGTAACTCTTTTAATGTTTTTTTTATGCTCTTTTCTGTATTTTTCAAGGAAATGATCTGCAAGCAGAATAATATCTGTTTTTCTCATTCTAAGACTTGGAATATAGATGGGGAATACATTAAGCCTGAAATAGAGATCATCCCTGAATTTGCCTTGTTTTACCATCTCTTCAAGATTGGAATTGGTGGCAGCAATAATCCTGACATCGCTTTTGATTGATTTATATCCTCCAACTCTTTCAAACTCTTTTTCCTGCAGCACTCTTAATAATTTAACCTGGGCTGCAAAAGCCATATTGCCTATTTCATCTAAAAAAATACTTCCTTTATCTGCCATTTCAAACTTACCAAGTTTTCTATTTGATGCTCCGGTAAAAGCTCCCTTTTCATGGCCGAATAATTCACTCTCTATCAGGTTTTCAGGTATGGCAGCACAATTTATTTTTATAAACGGCTTTTTGTTTCTATCACTGTTAAAATGCAGAGAGTTTGCAACAAGCTCTTTTCCTGTACCACTTTCTCCCCTGATTAATACAGTTGCAGATGAAGCTGAAACCTGGGAAATCATTTGAAGGACTTCTCTCATTTTATTGGAATTTCCAATAATATTATTAAACCGGTATCTATTTTCAAGTTGTGATTTTAACCGTATATTCTCTGTTTTTAGCTCTTGTTTTTCAACCCGGATATTCTCAATATTAATAACATGATGGGCAATCATGGCTGCAACAACCGAGAGGAGTTTTTCTCCTTTTTCAAGGGATACTTTACCTTCAAAGGGGCGGTCTGCACTAATGGCACCAACAATGCGGTTGTCTTTTTTTATGGGCATGCAGATAAAGGAGTACTCCCGGCCCTGGGCAATATTCCTTGAATGGGTTTTGTCAAGAAAGAGTGGTTCTTCGCTGATCCTTGGTACAACAGCCGGCTCGCCGGTTTGAATAACCTGGCCAACAATGCCTTCTCCTGGAGTATATTTAACCTTGCGGATGGTCTCTTCAGCAATGCCGTGGGCAATTTCAATTCTGATTTCATCTGTTTCTGAATTAATTAAAAATATAATTCCCCTGATAAGATTCAAGGATTCAGATAATACACTTAGCACCTTTAAAAGAGATTTTTTCATATCCATATGCTGGTTCAATGCTTCACTGATTTCATATAATAGAGAGACTTCTTTAAAAGATTTCATTAATATCTTTCCACATAGGTATTAAAATAATATATTGCATTCTGGCTATCATTCCTGTAATTTGTTCAAAGCTATTGCCGGATTATTGCATAAAAGACTACTTCATAACAAGGTGAAATACATTGAGACCTCACAAAGTTATAAGTTGAAATAAAGGGTAATATGAAC
>CAZYDL010000043.1:0-15987 GCA_964646305.1 uncultured Desulfobacula sp.
CCTGTTCCTGTGTTGTTGTTGCAGCAAATGGTGCTGGAGATATTTTTTACACAGGAGTAGGAAAATTAAAAAAAACATTTACCCAGGGCTGTGAAGAACTCAATAATGCCTGCTGTGAAAAGATTTCACACAAAGGCGATTTTGCTCTTATTTCAGCAGGAGGTCATAGAACAGATGCCCAGCTCTACCAGGCAACCAAGGCACTTTTCAATGCAATTAATGCTGTAAAAGAAAATGGCAAAATTCTTTTTGTGGCCAAGGCAAAACAGGGAATCGGCAATAAAACTTTTGGAGATATTTTAAAAAAATATAAAAACTATCCTGAAAAGATTGGTGCAGAACTTGTCAAACAATTTGATATGCCTTCCTATGTAGCTTTCAGAGTTATTGATCTGCTCAAAAGATTTGATATAACTCTTATTTCTGATTTTTCAAAAAAAGAGACCGAGGAACTAGGGTTCAAATATATAGATGATATTGACAGATATATTAATAAAAGTTTAAAGGGAAAAGGATATGTGATACCCTTTGCTGAAAACATCCTGCCTGCTGTTAAAAATTCATGACAAATCAGGTGTATGAATGTGAAGTTGAGCAAAGCATAATAAAGAGAATTTATATTTTACTTTTATTGCCAAAAGTATCATAGGAACATTTATATGTTACTTTGGAAGAGTTTATTGATATTTATCATTATTTTAAAGGAGGAACCATGGAGAGACGAACATTTTTAAAAAAAGCAGGTATTGGGACAGCCGCAGCCGCAACAGCACTTGCAGTCAATGCACCATCAGTAATTGCATCTCCCAAAATTCGATGGCAGGCCACAAGCTTCTGGAATCCAAAAGTCAGGATCATGTTTGACGGCATAAAACAATTTTGTGAAAATGTAAAAGAGATGACAGATGGGCAATTTCAAATCAAACTCTATGGCGGCGGAGAGCTGGTTCCCCCTCCTGGTGCATTTGATGCAGTCTCCAAGGGGACAGTGCAGATGGGTACAGGATCTCCCTATTTCTGGGCAGGTAAATCAACAGCATTTAACTGGTTTGGTTCCATTCCTTTTGGCATGAACGCTCAATCCATCAATGCCTGGTTCTATGAAGGCAATGGTCAGGCGCTGATGAATGAATTGTATGACAAGTTTGATCTTGTCCCAAGAATTATTGGAAACTCCGGTATGCAGATGGGCGGATGGTACAAGAAAAAAATTAACTCCCTGGAGGATTTCAAGGGTTTAAAAATGAGAATCGGCAGTATTGCTGGTAAGGTTCTTTCAAAAGTAGGCGTGACCACCGTCTTTGTACCTCCGGCTGAAATTTTTCCAGCCCTTGAAAGAGGTGTTGTGGATGCTGCTGAATTTGTCGGACCGGTTCATGATATTCTACTGGGGCTTTATAAAGTTGCTAAATATTATTATACTCCTGGATGGCATGAACCAGGACCGGTACTGGATATCTTCTTCAACAAGAAAGCATATAATGACCTGCCAAAACATTTTCAGAAAGTCCTTGATATTGCAGCTGCTGATATTAATGTCAGAACCCTGGCAGCCTTTGATGCACAAAGCGGTACAGCCTTAGATACACTGGTAAAAGAGCATAATGTCAATGTACAGGTCTATCCTGCGGATGTATTGCAAAAATTAAAAAAGATCTCAAAAGAGGTAGTAGCAGAGGAAGCAAAAAAAGACCCATTTGCTGCAAAAGTACATGAAGACTATAAAGCATTCCAGGCAAAAACAGCTGTCTGGGGTAATATGTCTGAAAAAGTATACTGGAATACAATGGCCTAAATGAAAAATGTTCAAAAAGCTGTAAAAATATGTGACAGGATAAATGAGTGGATTGGCAGTTTTATTGTTGCTCCGGCAGTTTTTTTATTTATCCTGGTAATATTTTCAAATGTCATCATGCGCTATGTTTTTAATACAAGTTTTGTATTCATGGCTGAACTTGAATGGCATATATTTGCTTTTATTTTCCTCATGGGAGCAGGGTTTACCCTGCTCCATGACGGTCATGTCAGGGTGGATATTTTTTATTCCGCCATGGATAGAAAAAAACAGGCATATATAAATTTTTTCGGTGTTATCCTGTTTTTACTGCCTTCATGCTATCTTGTGCTTACCACAACCATACCCTGGGTTATTGTTGCCTATAAAATTGGGGAAGTATCCATTGATCCAGGGGGTATTCCTGCAAGATTTATATTAAAGGCAATACTGCCCATTGGTTATTTTTTAATGCTGATTCAGGGATTTTCTCTTTTTATCAAAAGCCTGTTCATCATACTTGAAAAACCTTTGGATACTTTTGATTTGGATGGTGAAGAACAGTGCTGATTGAGTTTTTACCATTCTGGATTGCAGACTATCTTGCTGCCTGGCTTTTTCTCGCATTAAGTATTGCTTTGATGGCAGGCTTTCCTGTCACCTTTACCATGATGGGGACATCATTTCTTTTTGGTCTCATCGGACTTAGCCCTTCCTTTTTTCACCTGCTGCCTCTGCGCATGTGGGGCATAATGAACAATACCATGTTAATGGCTGTTCCTCTATTTATTTTCATGGGTCTTGCCCTGGAAAGATCAGGCCTTGCCAGGCAATTGCTGGAAACCATGGAAGAACTTTTTAGAAATATTCGCGGCGGGCTTGCCATTTCCGTTGTTATTGTAGGGGCATTACTTGGTGCATCCACCGGTATTGTAGGTGCAACTGTTGTTACAATGGGCTTGATGTCTCTGCCCATAATGCTCAAATATAATTATTCCAAATCTTTTTCCGCAGGCACCATTGCAGCTTCAGGAACCCTGGGACAGATTATTCCTCCCAGTATTGTTTTACTGCTCTTAGGTCCTGTCATGGAAGTACCCATAGGTGACATGTTCATGGGCGCAGTAATCCCGGGAATGCTTCTGGTCTGCCTTTATTGTATTTTTATCTTTGTCTTTTCTTTTTTTGGTACAAAACATATTCCCCCTGCCAATGAAAAAGGGCCTGATTTTAATAAAACTTTTATCTTAAAGATTTTTAAAGCCCTGATTCCGCCTCTTTTCTTAATTCTTGCTGTGCTTGGAACAATATTTGCCGGCATTGCTACACCCACAGAATCAGGTGCCATGGGTGCTGTTGGTGCTGTTTTTTTAACTGCAATGAATGGGAAATTGTCCTTTAAACTGTTACATGATGTTTCAAAGAGTACAATTCGCATGACCTGCATGGTTTTTATCATCATCATGGGAGCAACCTGTTTTGCCCTTGTGTTTCGAGGACTTGGAGGGGATGACCTCTTGCGTGAATTTATCGACAGCATGAACCTTCAAGGCTGGCAGCTTATTACCATGGTCATGATATTTATTTTTATTCTTGGATTTTTTCTGGACTTTATTGAAATTACCTATATCCATATTCCAATCATAGCACCCATTGTGGTTGATTATGGATATGACCCATTGTGGTTTGGCATCATGTTTGCCGTTAATTTGCAGACATCATTTATGACACCGCCTTTTGGACCTTCACTATTCTATCTTAAAGGGGTCTGCCCCCCCGAGGTTAAAACAATTCATCTATATAAGGGTATTATTCCTTTTGTGATTTTACAGCTCATCGGACTGACCATCATTGCAATATGGCCGGCACTTGTTACATGGCTTCCAAGCGTTGTTTACGGCAGTTAAAACCTTTGAGTAAAGCTGCATAAAGGATTATGCAATATTCAATGGTTTTAATAAATTATTTATGATTTTATAATTTCATCAGCCTCGCTTATGCAATACATCAGGTGCCTTGGAGACTTTGCATCTCCAATAAGATAAAAGTCAGGCTTGACCTTTTTTTCAAGTTTTTTTGCATCCCTTATGGAGCTGTGTTTTTCTGAAATCACCACAGAATTAAAATCAGTCAGTGTGATCTCTTCTCCATTGGATTTAAAAATAACACCATTGTCTGTGAATTTTTTAATGGATACATTTTTATATAGAGGTACCTTGGCATTATTTAATCTTTCACGCAGATAAAATCTGTCATTGCTTGACATCTCTTCGGCAAAGCTTTTTTTACGGTTTAAAACAACAACCTGTTTATCTTGATCAGACAGGAAATCAGCAGTGATAAGGCCTGTCATTCCACCGCCAAGAACAATGATTTTTTTGCCTGTTTTTTCCTTGCCGCTGATAACATCCACATTTGTTGCAACATCCATTTTGCTTTGAAACAGCCCTTTAATCATTGGCATGTCAGGCATTGAACCCGTGGCAAGAATGACCTTGTCAGGATTGATTTTCTTGATCAGCTCCAGGGAGAGTTCAGTGTTGTATTGAATATCAACATCCAGCCTGTGCATCTCATTTTTAAAAAAATCCAGAATATCATTAAGCTCTCCTCTGCCGGGTGCCTGTGCTGCAAGGGATAACAACCCGCCGGAAGCCTCTTTTTTTTCACAGATAAAGGTTTTATGACCCTGGAGTGCAGATTGCCTTGCAGCTGCCATACCGGCAGGGCCTGCTCCTGCAATAAGTATTGTTAAAGGCTTTACAGGTTTTGTTTCATCCTTTAGCTTATATTCTCTTCCAACATCCGGGTTGACTACACATGAGCCTGGCTCTTTATTCATGAGAACTGCATGGATACACCCCAGGCAGCATCCAAGACAGGGCCGGATCTGGGTAAAATCACCAGCCTTTGCCTTGTTGGGATAGTCAGGATCAGCAAGAAAGGATCTGCCCATGGATACAATGTCTGCATCTCCATCCTTGAGAATCTGCTCAGCATGATCAGGATATTTAATACGCCCCACAGTTATCACAGGGATGGAGACATGTTTTTTAACTTCCCTTGCAAGGTGTACAAAACAGCCATGTTTTGTGTACATGGAAGGGATGGTTAATTCTGTGGATCCATAAACCCCGCCTGAAATATGTAAATATGCAATACCTGTCTTCTCAAGCAGGGGAGCAATGTGTACAGTATCTTTAAGCTCCCAGCCGTTTTTACTATAATCATTTCCATTAATGCGAAGTCCAATGGGAAAATCTTTACCTGTTTTTGATCGAATATCTTCTATGACTTCAAATAAAAAACGTGTTCTGTTTTCAAGGCAGCCTCCATATTCATCTGTTCTGATATTGGAATTAGGTGACATGAACTGGCCTATTAAATAACCGTGTGCGCCATGAATTTCTATGAAATCAAAGCCTGCTGTTTTACACCTTTTTGCAGCATCTCCAAAACAGGCTATAAGCTTTTTGATTTCATCAATTTCAAGGGCTCTTACCTTGCCCTTTACAACGGCAGGCGCTGGAATAGCAGAAGGTGCCACAATTTCATCAAGATATGCCTGTCGTCCCCCATGCATTAGCTGCATCCCGAACAGAGTATTGTATTGCTTTACCTCTTTCACCATCTTTTCAAGGGCTGGAATACATCTGTCATCATGCAGCTGGGGAAGATCAGGCAGTTCCTGGCCTCCGGGATGGATACCTCCGCCTCCCACCAGCATCATTCCTGCCCCGCCCTTTGCCCTTGCTACAAAATATTGTGTTAATTGATCTGTGACATAACAGTTTTCATCCACGCCAAAATTGATACTCATGGCAGACATTAAGAGCCTGTTTTTTGAGGTTCTATTACCGATCTGCACCGGACTGAAAAGATTTGACAACATACAAGAATTCCCTTTTAAATCTATTATTTTAAAAAATTAAAATTTAATATATGCAGACTTGCTGTTGAGATACAAGGGTTTTTAAAAAATATGAATATTTAACATAAAACATTCCATTATTTTCCCTTGATTTTTTGATATAGATTTGTCATTAAAGTCTATAACTTTATATGGTATATATTCAAAACAGCATTTCAATAGATCATGAAAAGGGATTGAACAGTGGAACATAGTGAAGTAAAAAGGCGTTATGAGAGAAACGAATATAGTTCTCCAATGTCTTTGTACAGGATGGATTACCAGGATCAATCATCCTATGCAGAGATGAAAGATTACAGCAGGGGCGGCATGGCTCTGTTGAGCAATGAAGAACTTGTTGTGGGCCAGCTTGTTTATCTTGAGATGAAAAATTATGATGAGTATGCAACAGGTCCTGAACAACGCAAAAGCTACAGTGGTAGTGTTAAATGGATAAATCCATATTCATCACCCCTGGCAGATGAAAAAGATCTCTATAAGTACGGAATTGAATATTACACTAATTGAAATTTATCCTGAATTGTTCTAATCTTTTCTGTCCTACCATTCCAACAAGAAAACCATAATTTATGCCCGGTGCCAAGAAACCTTCATGTATCATGATATTTATGGTTTTAAATAATTTTTAACATAAGGCAATTGAAATTTATAAGGAGTATTAAATATGCTGCAACCTTTGTTTATTAAAGCAACAACTCTTTCAGATGCCTGGTTTCAAACACTTTACAGGTGTGTGGAGCAGGGCAGGTCTTTTATCATCAACCGTGGGTCATTTGAAGGTCAAAAAAGGCTTGAATTTGATTTTATGACAATTCATATCACCCATCCTTCAAGCATTCCTTTGCTGCCCAAGGTAAACCCTGCACTTGGATTTCCCGATCCTGTGGAGGAAGAATATCTTGATGATTATCTGCCATATCTTATGACAGGAGAGGAAAAAGAGGGTGAATCCTATACCTATGGCCAGAGGATCTGCAAGTGTGATTTTGAATATCTGCCCGATGATTACAAGAACAAGAAAGAAATTCTGGTGCAGGAGCAAGAAATCTGGGAAGACAGGAATATACTGATTCAGGAAAATGGTAAATATTATGTAAACCAGATGGAATTGATGATCTGGACATATAAAAACAGAGGAGAGAGAAATAACCAGATGATTTTACAGGTGGGGCAACCCTCTGATATGGTTCTTCTTGATCCTCCATGCCTGAGGCATATTGATACAAGAATCCAGGATGGAAAACTTCATTTTTTTCCATATTTTCGATCATGGGACCTGTTTGGCGGCTTTCCTGCCAACCTTGCCGCCATTGAGATGATGAAACAATATTGTGCAGAACAGATTGGTGTTGAAAACGGTGAAATCATTGCTTCATCCAAAGGGCTGCACATTTATGACTATGTATTTGAAATTGCCGAAGCCATAAGAGGCCGTTCCATGGATGAATTCCGGGAGATGTCTTAAAAAGAGTGGAGATTGAGTTAAAGCGGTTTAAACAGCTTGGTGTGGATGAATTATATGAGTTTTTAAAACTCAGGGTTGATGTGTTTGTGGTGGAACAAACCTGTCCCTACCCTGAGATTGATGAAAAGGACAGACATCCTGATACCCTGCATCTTTCATGCAAAAACAGAGAAAATGGAAAACTTACAGCCTATTTAAGAATCCTGCCTCCGGGTTTAAGTTTTAAGGAGGCAAGTTTTGGCAGAGTGGTTGTGGCAAAAGAGAAGCGTGGAGAGGGAATAAGCAGGACCATGGTTCAAAAAGCTGTTAAAATAATTGAACACACCTGGCCTGGAAATAATATCAGAATTGGTGCCCAGGTGTATTTAAAACAATTTTATGAATCCCTTGGCTTTAAAGCCGTATCCAGCGAATATCTTGAAGATGGAATTGCACATATTGATATGATGAGAAAAGTGTCTTGATAAAAAAATATAAAGAAAATAAAAATATTTCACATGGTCTCTGGGCAGCTACTGCTCCTGCTAAACCAGAATTAACTTCAATAAAAGGTGATCAAAAAACCGAGGTTGCCATTATTGGAGCAGGTTATACAGGGCTTTCTGCTGCTTTACATCTTGCAAAAAAAGAGAGGCAGTGTATTGTTCTTGAAGCTCGGGATATAGGCTTTGGCGGTGCAGGCCGCAATGTAGGTCTTGTTAATGCAGGACTATGGCTCATGCCTGAAGATGTTGTCAACCTTGTTGGCCGGGAATATGGAGAACGATTGATTAAGATTCTGGGTGCATCACCAGATCTGGTGTTTGGTCTTATCAAAGAGTATGAAATTGAGTGTGAAGCCTTAAGGAATGGAACACTTCATTGTGCTGATTCCCAAAAAGGTTATAAAGCACTTGAACTAAGAGAAAAACAGTGGTTGGAAAGGGGAGCTCCGGTAAAGCTTCTTGGAAAAGACGAAGCAGCAGCAAGAACCGGCAGCAATTGTTTTTATGGGGCATTGCTTGACAGGCGTGCAGGAACCATTCAACCCCTGGCCTATGCATATGGTCTTGCAGGGGCAGCATTAAAAGAGGGAGCAATCTTATATGAGCAATCCCCGGTGGTTGATATCGACAAAAACAAAGAAGGATGGAAATTGCAAACCCCCACTGGCACGGTTTGGGCAAAATCTGTTATTATTGCTGTCCAAGGCTACGCAGACCATGCATTTAAACAATACCAAAAAGATCTGGTGCCTTTTAATTTTTTTCAATTTGCCACATCACCGCTGTCAAAGGATATATTAAAAAGTGTGCTGCCGGAACGAAACGGTGCATGGGACACTAATCTGATTTTATCTTCCTATAGAATTGATGCCACAGGGCGCCTGATTGTCGGCAGTGTTGGAATGCTTGAAGGCTTTGCTAATGATCTGCATGAAAAATGGGTAAAAAGGACAATTGCAAAAACATTTCCCCACATAGGAGATATAAACCTTGAATATGGATGGTATGGAAGAATTGCCATGACCAATAACCATATTCCACGATTCCATGTGTTAGACAAAAATATGGCCATGGTGACAGGTTATAATGGCAGGGGCATAGGCCCTGGAACTGTATTTGGTAAACTTTTATCTGAATATATAACCCAGGGTGTGACTGGCAATATCCCTCTGCCCATATCAAAAATTGATCCCATAAGCTTTCGTAACTTAAAGGGGCTTTTTTATGAAACAGGGGCAAGAGCATACCATTTTATCCAGCGAAGAATATAAAAAAATTAGCCTTTAAATTTAAAATCAATTGTTATAGTATGACTTTTTAAAGGGTTTGTATTAAAGAAAAGTCAATTTATATTGAAAAGTCGGTAATATGGAAAAAGAAAAATCAAAGTTAACAAAAGCTCAAATTATTTCTTTAAAATCCAGGTGGGATGAAAAAGACCCTGAAAGCAATGAAACCGTTTTAACCAGGATGATCCAGCAGCTTAAAACTGAGTGTAAAAAAGATAATTTAAAGCGGCCTTTAAACCTGGATTTAAGAGGTATTACCCTGTTTAATGAAGACCTTTCCAACCTTGATTTTTCCGGCTATGACTTGTCATGGTCAAATCTTAATCAGTCAAATTTAAAGGCAACAAATTTAAGTTATACAAAGTTGATCCAGACAAGTCTTGAACAGGCCATCCTTGATGAATGTGAGTTCATGGGTTCTGATTTGACAGAGGCAAATTTAAATGAATGCACTGCCAGAAGATGTGGTTTTGGGGGAGCAGATCTATCTTTTGCAAGTATAATAAATGCTGATTTGAACAGTGCTAGTTTCATTCGTTCCAAAATGGTTGGAGCAGACTTAAGAGCCTCCAATTTGAAAAATGCAAAACTTTCAGAAATGGATTTAACAGATGCAATTTTTACCAGGGCAGTACTTGTAAAAAGCGATTTAAAACACAGCAATGTGACAGGTACAAATTTTGAACTGGCAGATATGCAGGGTTGCCGCCTGCTGGGAATAAAAAACTATAAAAAAGCCATGTGGATTGGTGCCGACATAAGAGATCTGGATCTCAGAGGAGCTTATCTTGTGAGAAGGTATATTTCAGATGAAAATTATCTTTATGAATTCCAGGCAAGTTCAACTCTTCACAGGGCAATATATCTAATATGGAAAGCCACCTCTGATTGCGGCAGGAGCCTTTTTCAATGGTTTGTCTGGCTGACCGGCCTAACCTTGATTTTTGCTGCAGTTTATACCCAGGTGGATATAGATTTTGGTGATCATGCCACTGCTTTTTCACCTGTATATTTTAGTTTTATCACATTGACCACAGTTGGTTATGGAGATGTAGCTCCTGCTTCTTTGATCGCACAGATTTTTGTTACACTCCAGGCTATTACAGGCTATATGGGACTGGGTGGACTTTTAAGTATTCTTGGCAATAAAATGGCCAGGCGGGCAGAATAGCTTGTCATGGGCGGGTTTGATCTGCCATAGTATTTGGCAATGATTTCCATATAAAATTATATCAGGAGAGATATGTTTTCTTTTTTTAAAAATAAGGTTGATCCCAAGGCAGAGTTAAAAAAGGTTTTAAAGGGTTATAAGCTCCCATCTTTTCCTGCAGTAATAATGCAGATTCTTCAAAAAATCAGAAGTCCTTATGCATCAGCTTCTGATATTGCCCAGTCTCTCTCCCTTGATCCAGGGCTCTCCATAAAACTTTTAAGCATTGCAAATTCAGCTGCATTTTCACCAACAAACAGGGTGGAAAACCTGACCCAGGCCATTGCCCTTGTCGGGTTATCCCAGTTGGAATCCCTTGTGCTTGGTGTTGGAGTTGCCAAGGGTATTCCAAATAAAACCTGCCAATGGCATGACCCTGCCCAATTCTGGCTTTTATCTGCAAGAAGGGCAATGCTTGCTACGGAACTTGCCTTGATAATCTGCCCGGCAAAAGAATCAGAATGTTTTACCACAGCTTTTCTCCAGGACATGGCCCTTCCTTTTCTTGCCTGTAACAGGAGTGAAGAGTATGACTCTATATTTAAAAAATGGCACCTTGAAGGTGGTGATTTTGCACAATTGGAAAGAGAGGTTTTTCCATGGGATCATGCCCAGGTTGCAACATGGATATGCAGCGAATGGGGTCTGCCCGAAAATATTGCCCTTGGTATAAAATATCATCACCAGGAAGATAAAGATACTGATTATAAAGTTTTAGGGCCTGTAAGCCTTGTTGCAATATTAAGAGAAGGTGATTCTAAAGAAGAAAATGGAATTGATGAAATAGTGGATCAGGCTCAAAAGCTTTTTAATATCCCGGAAGATAAAATGCACTCCATTATTGAATCAAGTTTTGAAAAAGCCAAGGATCTTGCCCGCATGATTATATGATTTTTCACTTTTACAAGTTTTTTACAACTTCTTTACCTTGCCATGACACATCAAAATATTTTCCCCTGTATAGTCTGTTTAAAGCATTACAAAAATGTGAATGCCAGGTAAATTTAAACTATAAGGAGATAAATCATGACACATTCAAAACAATACCATTTTGCAGCAGTTCTTCTGTTTTTTTCAATGGCTATTATTTTTTCTTTAATTCCGGGAACAGCCTTTGCAAAATCTAATCATAATAAAATAGTATGCAGAGTAGAGACAGACAGGGCTGTTCTGCCGGCAGGAGAGTCCCAGACCACCATACTCAAGATAACTCTTGATGCACCCCCGGCACCAGCCAACATTAAAAGACCGGCAGTTAATCTCTCCCTTGTTCTGGATCAATCAGGTTCCATGAACGGCACAAAGATACAAAAGGCAAAAGCGGCTGCAATTGAAGCATTGACACGTCTTGGTTTACAGGATGTTTTTTCTGTGGTTGTTTATGACACCAATGTACATACAATTGTTCCAGCACAAAATGCCGGGAATATCCAGCACATTGTAAGTACCATTCAGCAGATTCGTGCAGGAGGCAGTACAGCACTTTTTGGCGGTGTAAGTCAGGGTGCTGCAGAAATTCGTAAAAACCTTAAAGAGAGTTTTGTTCACCGCATTGTTCTTTTGTCCGATGGCCTTGCCAATGTCGGCCCGAGAACGCCCGACGATCTTGGACGACTTGGTGCAGCTCTTATTAAAGAAAATATTTCCGTAACAACCATAGGTGTTGGAACAGATTATAATGAAGACCTGATGGCACAGCTTGCCCAGAAAAGTGACGGCAATATATATTTTGTTGAATCAGGCATTGATCTTCCCAGAATTTTTGCAGCAGAGCTTGGCGATGTATTAAATGTTGTGGCAAAAAAAGTAACTATTACCATTACACTGCCCGACAATGTAGAACCTTTAAATATCATTGGAAGAGAAGGCAGAATTCGCGGGAATAAGATTGAACTTTACATGAATCAGCTCTATGGGAATCAGGAAAAATATGCTCTTGTTGAAGTTAAGGTCCCTGAATCAAAATCAGGTTCAAAAATTAAGATTGCACGGGCAGATGTTGTGTATGACAATCCCTTTACCCAGACTCAAGAAAAATCCACTGGAGTTTCATATGCCTCTTTTAGCAATGATCCACAAAAGGTTGCCAATTCAGCCAATATTGATGTTGTAAGAGAATATCAGCTGAACTTAAATGCCATGGCACAGGAAAAAGCCATTAAATTGTCTGACCAGGGAAATAAAAAAGAGGCTGTAAAAGAACTTAAACAATCTGCTGCAAGATTAAAACAGATAGGTACACTTTATAAAGATAAAGCAATGCTGCAGGAAGCAGATGAGATAGAAACTCGTGCAGACACCATTGAAAGCCAGGGCATGAGCAAAAAAAGTCGTAAAATCTTAAGGACCAAATCCTATCAAATGAAAAATCAACAGCTTTCACAATAGTTATGGCAATGGTTGAAGAATTCAACAAAATAGAAAAGAAAAAAATCATCTATTTTTTCATATGACTGCCACGGGCAGATTTGGTATCCAACCCTTATCTGCCCATAGCAGGGAAAGTTGTTGATAAATTTGTAATGACTTTCATATGGAAAAACTGGTATGGTACAGGTATGAAAAACAGACGTTCCATTATTGTTTTCTGGGCACTTTTTCTGGTGCCCACCCTGATTATTGCAGTAATTGCCCTGCAACTTCTCTCCCATGAGCAGGAACGTATCAACCAATCTGCCATAAATGCTTTATCCCAGAGAGCAAAAGCAGTGTCACAGACAATTCATATTACAATTGAAACAATCCAGGAAAATCTAAAACAATCTCTCTTAAGTATTGATCATAAAAACCTTGAAACAACTCTTTTGCTATGGGAAGAGACAAATCCTCTTGTACGCAATGTTTTTATCCGCAGGGATCAAGGGCTTGAATATCCTGTAAAGGGTATGGAATCCACCTTTGAAGAGCGACAGTTTATGGCAAGGTATGATGCACTCTTTTCAGGAAGAGTGAAATTTGATTTTAATACAGCTCCTGCAAAGGATTTTACTACCGCCTCTGTAAAGGAATTACAACAACTGAAAGGTGTGGGATCATCCTATGCAAGAACAGCAAAAGATGATTTAGTTCCAAAAGAACAGAGAGCAGCATCCCGGAAACAACTTCTTTCCCTTTCACGGATTGAAAAGCAAATGACTGATTCACTATCCCAGGTTATGACCTTGAATGAACCACAACAAAAATTAGTAAACAGATCAGGCTGGATTCCATGGTTCAGTGAAAACAGGCTGCATCTTCTGGGCTGGGTGCAGAAATTGGAAAAAGGTGCAGTATACGGCATTGAACTTGAATTAATGAGTTTGCTGTCAAGATTAATTGTGGATTTTCCCCAAATATCAGGACAGGGAACGACCCTGGTTATCATGGATGGGAATGGCAATTTTGTGCACCAGTCAGGAAGAATGATTGCAGATAAAGGAATCAAACCTGTAAAAATTATATCTATTTCAGAATTGCTGCCCCACTGGAGTATTGCAATTTTTATTGATGATAAAGGTTTTGGCGCAACAAAAGGATTTTTATATATTTCAATGATTTTACTGGCAATTTTTGTTGCTGCAATAATATCAGGAGGTATCCTCTTAACCCGCCTGACCCTGAGTAATATGAAGGATGCAAGACAGAAGACTTCCTTTGTCTCTTCAGTATCCCATGAGCTAAAAACACCCTTGACCAGTATCAGGATGTATGCTGAACTTCTATTGTCAAAACGAGTAAAGCATGAGGAGAAGATTCAAACCTACCTTTCAACCATTGTAAGTGAGAGCAGTCGGTTAACAAGATTGATCAATAATATCCTTGATTTTGGTAAACTTGAGCAGGGCAGTAAAAATTATCACATTAAAAGTGTTGAAATTGACAGATTGTTAAAACAGATAATCATGACACACAGCATTAGGATAGAAAATCAGGGTTTTGAAATTAATACCCAGATTGAAAAAGGGAATTATCAAATTAAAACAGATAAAGATGCCCTGGAACAGGTAGTATTGAACCTGCTGGACAATGCGTTAAAATACGCTGGCCAGGGTAAATTCATCAAATTTATTTTAAAAAAAGAGAAGACTTATATTGTTTTAAAGCTATGCGATGACGGACCTGGTATTCCAAAGGAACATCAAGACAGGATTTTTGAAAAATTTCACAGGATTGACAACTCATTAACTTCACAGCAGCCAGGATCCGGTCTTGGATTAAGTATTGCAAAACATATTATGAATGATCTTAAGGGTGATCTTGTGTTTGAACCTGAATTTCCCAATGGCAGCTGTTTTATAATAAGGATAAAAAACCATGGCACAGATTAAAATTCTTGTGGCAGAAGATGATGCCAATATCAGGATGGGGCTTGTGGATACACTGGAGAGTGAAAATTATCATGTAACCCAGGCAAAAGATGGTGTACAGGCTCTTGAATTGTTTAAGCATAATTCTTTTGATTTGATTCTTCTTGATATCATGATGCCTGAAAAAAGTGGATATGATGTGTGCCAGGATATCAGAATAAAGGATAGAGATATTCCAATTATTATGCTCACAGCCAAGGGAGAGGAATTTGATAAAGTACTTGGGCTCAGGCTGGGAGCCGATGACTATGTTACAAAACCATTTGGAATCCATGAACTTCTTGCAAGAATAAGTGCAGTCCTGCGCAGATCACAAAGAGAGATAAAACCCAAAGGCAAATTTTTACTCGATACATTCAGATTCGGTAAATTTGAAGTCAATGCCAAAACCTATAAATTGTCAGGCCAGGGCAGGAGTATTGATCTTTCTGAAAGAGAACTCAGGCTCATTCAATATTTTCATGAACATCCCAGAGAAGTCCTGAGCCGGGATGATATTTTAAATGCCATATGGGGAATTGATTATTATGGCACCACCAGAACCCTTGATCAGCATATTGCCCAGCTTAGGAAAAAAATAGAAACAGATCCTTCCAAACCCTGTATTATCACCACTGTACATGGAGTCGGCTATAGATATGAGCAGTGACGTATTAATGTCTCTCCATCTCTTTTTCATAAAATGGTATTTTAAAAAAAGAGTATTGACTTTGATATCAATATTGATACTATATAGTCATGGCTGATATCGAATCAATTATACAGAATATGAAACGAAATCCAAAAGGCATAAGGTTTAATGACCTGTGCAAAGCATATCAGGTAAAACAGGTGCTTTTAGCTATTGAAAGAAAAAAATAAGGGGGTTGCCATGCTGAAAAATGACCGTTATACATACAGAGTTACCTGGTCTGGGGATGACAATGAGTATGTTGGGTTATGTGTGGAATTTCCAGGTCTAAGCTGGCTGGCAAATACACCGGAAGCAGCTTTAAAAGGAGTTCGAAAAGTTGTATCCGAAGTTGTAGCCGATATGGAAGAGTCTGGAGAAAAAATACCAGAATCATTGTCTGAAAAAAAATATAGTGGAAAGTTTATGATCCGCTTACTACCGGATCAACATCGAGATCTCGCCATTCAAGCTGCAGAAACAGGCGTTAGCCTCAATCGCTTTGTCGGTGGCCGACTCTGTTCTGGATTATAACAAATCTTTTTTATAAATTTGTTAAACTGAGTATGTGTGCATTGGACATCTTCACCAAAAGTAAAAAATAGCATCAAAAATTTTTAGCTGCAGTTCTTCCTTTGATTTTCTATAAAAGTTGATTGTCTGCGTGATGATAAATGAAATTTTCCCCAAACAAAATATGTTGAACCAAGAACTGTTAATAATAGTCCGCACCATTTCAGAATAAATATCGCTTAATTTTTATCTCCAATATAAAACACAGCAATGTTTTTAAATTTGGTTTCAGGCTATCCCATAT
>CAZYDL010000044.1:0-15815 GCA_964646305.1 uncultured Desulfobacula sp.
ACCTATTTGTGTTGCCATACTAATAATTTAAAGATCATGGAAAGTTCTTTCTTTTATTTATGAACCATCTCTTTTTTTTGTAAAAGTACGATTAATGAAAAACTTATCTCCTAAAAAAATCCCTCTACAACAATACACTGAATTTTGAAATTTATTTCAAGGATAACTCCCATTTTTCCTCAATCAGTACTTTTCCCCAAACTTTGCTTTCTTTTGTTTCAACTAATATAAAATCAGCGTTTGAATAAAGCTTTCTTGCTGCGTAAAGAAAATCAATTGTCCACAGAATAATTTTTTTATACCCAGCCTGTCTGGCAAATCTTATTGCTTCATTAACAAGTTTTTCTCCAATGCCTTTCCCTCTTTCTGAAAGTTCGACAATTAGCCAGCGCAATTGTGCTGTTTCATTATTTTGCTGAACTATTGCCACTGACCCAATTATAGAATTGTTCATTTCTGCTATCCATAAATTCTCCTTTGCAAAATTAATGTTTTCAATGAATTGAGCCAACCCTTTTGCTACATATCCGTCAAACTGATCATTAAATCCATATTCCTGGGCATATAGAATGCCATGCCGATGAATGATATACCCTATATCCCCAGGTCGATGAGACCGAATCAAAAACAAAGCTGTTTGTGTTTTTTTGCAGCTCAAAATTTTTTCTATGGTTTCCATGGAAGCAACAAGTATTCTTATTTCTTCATGGGATAATTCCCCAATCAAAGAATCAATCTGCTGGTTTGATGTTTCCCGTAAACGAGAATAGGCTTTTTTTCCATCTTTAGTTAAAGTAAGTAACTGCTTCCTTGAATCTTCACTGGAAGTTTTTTTTGTTATTAATTTGTCTTTTTCAAATTTTTTTAAAATTTTACTTAAATAAGCAGGGTCAAGTTGCAACATCCCAACCATATCAGAGGCACAAATATGGGATGTTTTATTTAGCTCAAACAAAATCCTTGCCTGAATTAGAGAATAACTGCTGTTAAGGAACTTTTTTGTAATCAAGCCAATTTTTAGTGTGTAAAACCTATTAAAAGCCCTTATTTTTTTAACAAAATCCGGTTTCATTTTCTTCTCTCCAAAATTGGAATTAATTTAATCTGCTTTTTATATATCTAGTTTACTTGAATTTGTTAATAATTTACTTGAATTTGTCAACTATTTATTTAAAATTCCTAAATTAATTTGAGTTTAAATCATAATTTAAAAAATAGTTTGGATAATAAAAAGGGATAAAGAGTCTATTTTCAGATTGCAACCACAAATCATTAAAAACAAATTCTAAACATATTTTCAACACAGGCTCTAAAAAATACAAGAATATCAAAAGGCTTATGGAGTATAATTAGGGGGATTATCCCAGAGGCAAGGTGATATTTTGACCGGGTTGAAATCGCTGTGGAGGCACGACGCTGGGAGCAGCGATTTCACCTCTTAACCGGACATGGATATCCAGTTAAGTTTAGGGCAAAGTATTACCTTGCCCCCTGCCGGCACATTGGCGACATAATTATTATTTTTTATGACTCTCCTTTAAAGCAACTTTTAAAGCAGCAGCATGGATATCAGCAGCAACATGTACAGGGCTTTTGCCCCATAAAGGGTCCCAGGCAGCAGGATCTGCTGTACAAAAAAACTGAACTTCAAGACCAAACCTTGTCAGCGCTTTTTCAATGGGCATATTTTTTATCTTTTCTGCAGCATTCCATGTAGCCCCGCAAGGTGCACCTCTTAATACTATAATTTCAGTAACAATATCTTTATTGATATTAACTTGAATTTCAGGTGCACCAAAAATTCTACCATAATCTTCAAGGCAGACCTGCCTTGGAAGAGTACATCAGGTTGGCGTACAGATTGCCTGTCCCGTTGTTATGTTTTTTCCTGAAGCTACAACAGGGATATTTAATTTTTCACATAAAATACTTAAGTCATCGGATAGATCCCTGTGTTTTAAAAAATCAAGCACAATATCTGCATCGATTTTTTTGGGTAAATACTGAGATGTATCATCAAGTACAAGGGGTAAAGCTTCATCAATATCAAAGGTGGTGATTAAAAACTGTTTTTCCCCAAATTTATTGATACCTTCAATTTTACTTTTCCCAGACCCGTTTTGCTGAAAAACTATTATTTTCTGCATCTCTTAAAACCCTAAATCTTCATTTACAAGAATAATTTTGATTCGCTCTTTAATAAAGCTTTTTTCCGTAATAGTCCAATAATTACAGATTCTTTCAGGGCTTGAACAGTCATGGCAGATTCCTGTTTTCACACAGGGTGTTTTCTTGTCAAGATTCATGGTATTGACAATAGCTGCATAGTTTTTAATTCTCAGCATAGCTTCTTCAAGGTCTTCACATATTTTATTTCTCCCAATAACCAATAATACATTTTTAGGCCCCCACATAATAGCTGCAACCCTGTTTCCCACCATATCAAGGTTGATAAGGTGACCGCTCTGGGTTACAGCATTGGTGCCAGTGATAAAAAGATCAACCAGTAAAGACTGTCTTCTAAGCTCGAGCATCTCTTCGGGGGTTAGTTTTTGATTAAATGTATTTAAAACCTCAAAGTCAGGATTATCTTTAAGTTCATGGAAAAGACCAGTTGCAACAAAAGACATTGATCCTCCCCATGAAACAGTTTTAATATCAAGTTCAGGAATTATGTCATTTACTGCAATCTTTTTTGCGGCTTTTGCATCCGGGGCAATAAAGACTTTAAAATTATTTTTTTCAAGATTTTCTTTAACTGCTTCAAGTTTAAGGTTCCAATAGTTATCAATGGGGTTCTTCATGCTTTTATCTCCTCACAAATTATTACAATATTATTTCAAAACTATTTATATATGAAAGTCCAAAAAATTTTATCAGTGACTTTCATGCTTTTTTGTGTGGCAAACCAAAAACTAAAAATCAGATCTGCCGCATGGAAGTTATATAATTTTACAAATCCCTGTGGCAAGTCTTTTATTTGCAAACTTTGAATTCTTGCAATGTCCTTCCAGCAGATGTAAGGTGACCATATAGACTTGGTTTGAACAAAAAAAGGCTGACCCACTTTTACATGGATCAGCCTTTTTGGTTTACAGGTTTCTCTACTGTATCTATCACCAGCTAGAAACCAAATGTTTAAAGATTAATGGTCAACTGCATCGCCAGATCCTTTTGGAACACGGATATCTTCAATGAGATCCTGAATTCTTTGGGGAACTGGATCAGTCATGCCGGACACTATATAAGCAACTATAAAGTTGAAACATGCGCCGATAAAACCAAATGCCTGGGGATTAATTCCAAAGAACCAGTTGTCAATGTTATCGGGCAACATTGCTGTGGATTTAAAGAAGAACCAGCCCTTGAATATAAAAATATAGACAAGAGTAGTACCAAGACCTGTCAGCATACCTGCTACTGCGCCTCTGTTATTTATCTTTTTAGAAAAGATACCCATCATGATTGCAGGGAATATGGATGATGCAGCAAGACCAAATGCCAGGGCAACAGTCTGGGCTGCAAAGCCTGGAGGATTAAGTCCAAGATAACCGGCAACAAGGATTGCACCAGCTATGGCAATACGTGAGTACATCAATTCCTGTTTATCATCAATATGAGGCATTAACCAGCCTTTTAAAACATCATGGGAGATTGCAGTTGCAATGGCAAGTAAAAGACCTGCAGCAGTTGAGAGAGCAGCTGCAATACCACCTGCTGTAACAAGACCTATAACCCAGTTGGGAAGGCCTGCAATTTCAGGATTGGCAAGAACCATAATGTCCCTGTCAACCTTGATCATTTCATTGCCTTTCCATCCAAATGCTGCAGCTTTGTCTCCAAGGCCTTTTTCACTGTAATACTGGATTCTGCCATCACCATTTTTGTCTTCAAACTTTAAAAGACCTGTCTCTTCCCAGCTTTTAAACCATTCCGGCACATCAGCATACTTGATATTTCCATCTGGTGAACCAACTTCGCCTGATTGAATAGTATTCAGAAGATTCATACGGGCCATGGCTCCAACAGCAGGAGCTGTGGTATAAAGAAGGGCAATAAAAACAAGTGCCCAACCGGCAGTTGCACGTGCATCCTTAACTTTTGGAACTGTAAAGAAACGCATGATAACATGGGGCAGACCTGCTGTACCAATCATCAATGACATGGTCAGAAAGAGCAGATTTGTCGTTGTCCATTGCTGTTTTGTATACTCCGCAAATCCAAGATCCACGCAAATTTTATCAAGCGTGTCAAGAAGATACATTCCGCTTCCATCAGCCATTGTACTTCCAAGGCCCAATTGTGGAATTGGCATTCCAGTCAGAGTAAGAGAGATAAATATTGCAGGAACAGAGTAGGCAAAGATAAGAACACAATACTGGGCAATCTGGGTGTTGGTAACACCTTTCATGCCTCCGAAAACTGCATAGATAAAAACAATTATCATACCGATGAGAATCCCCATTTCAAAGGAGACATGAAGAGAGCGGGAAAATACAACTCCGATTCCTTTCATCTGACCGATAACATAAGTTACGGATGCAGTAATAAGACAGAGAACAGCAACCATTCTTGCAGTTAAAGAGTAATATCTTTCACCGATAAATTCTGAAACTGTAAATTTTCCAAATTTTCTCAGGTATGGTGCAAGCAGCATGGCAAGAAGGCAATAACCGCCTGTCCAGCCCATTAAATAAACCGATGCATCATAACCCATAAATGCGATAAGACCTGCCATGGAGATAAAAGAAGCAGCAGACATCCAGTCAGCACCAGTAGCCATACCATTGAGAACAGGGTGAACACCCTTGCTCGCAATATAAAAATCAGCTGTGTTTTTGGCTGTGGATTTTATCGCAATATAAATGTAAAGAGCAAAAGATGCTCCAACTATTAAATACGTCCAAAGTGTTAAACTCATTGCAACTCTCCTTTTTTATTCTTCTTCTTCAAAGCCATATTCTTTGTCAAGATTACCAATCATTTTGGCATAAACAAAAATCAATACCACAAAAACATATATTGAACCTTGCTGTGCAAACCAGAACCCTAACTTGTACCCACCAATGCTGATAGCATTAAGAGGTTGAACCAGGATAATTCCAAACCCAAAAGAAACAACAAACCAAACAACCAATAACCAGGTTACTAACTTGATGTTTTTTTGCCAGTACTCCTTTCTTGAGTTGTCACTCATCGACCTTCCCTCCTTAAATAAAATTAGTTAATAAACTCCATTCATTTAATTACACCTACTCATACCATGCTTTCTATTGCATTATGTTTTTGCCTTGTCAAGCCAGATTTTAATTTTTTTCCATTTTTTTGTTTAAATTCAGAAATCTCAATTTTTTTGTTGACTTAAACTTAAGTTCTTACTAAGGCATATTTGTAGAATAAATTTAATTCATCCAATAATGAATATTTTCTATATACATGGCAGTTTTTTAATAGAACAGCCTTTATCAGGAAAGGAGGATATAAGGAGTGTAGTATTTATTAAATTCAGATTTTAATCTATCTAACCCAAACAAATCTATAAGGAGAAGATTAATGAGCGAAAAAGAAGTCATGGAAACCACAGAAGCCCAGATTGCAGTTCATTGGAAAGAAGAAGATTACTATTATCCCTCTTCAAAATTTGTTGGACAGGCAAATCTTTCAGATCCAGCAGTCTTTGATCGATTCAGTCTGGATAACTTTCCTGATTATTACACTGAATATGCTGAATTGCTGACATGGTACAAGTATTGGGATGAAGTTCTCGATTCCAGTGATGCTCCATGTTACAAATGGTTTAAAGGCGGCAAGCTCAATGCCAGCTATAATTGCATCGACCGTCATCTCAAAGACAATAAAAATAAAACCGCCATCCATTTTGTTCCTGAACTTGAAGAAGAAAAGGTTGAGCATATCACCTACCAGGAGCTCTATGTAAGGGTTAATGAATTTGCAGCATTGTTACGCGATACTGCAAAACTCAAAAGAGGTGACAGGGTTACCATTCATATGCCCATGTCGGCAGAGCTTCCCATTACCATGCTTGCATGTGCAAGGCTCGGTGTTATACACTCTGTTGTTTTTGGCGGATTCTCCCCCAATGCAAGTGCTGACAGAATTGTTGATTCCCAGTCCAGGGTTTTAATTGTTACAGATGCGTATTATAGAGCAGGCAAACTTCTTAATCATAAATTTAATGCAGATGAGGCAGTTAAAATTGCAGCAGAACAGGGACAAACCGTAGATACTGTACTTGTTTGGAAAAGATATCCTGCTAAATACTCTTCAGATACCCCAATGGTTGAAGGAAGAGATATTTTTGTAAATGATAAATTAAAAGACTATTATGGTGCCAGGATTGAACCTGAACAAATGTTGAGTGAAGATCCTCTATTTTTAATGTACACCAGCGGCACTACAGGCAAACCTAAAGGCTGCCAGCACAGCACAGGCGGATATCTTGCCTATACTGCGGCCATGTCAAAATATATCCAGGATATTCATCCTGAAGATGTTTATTGGTGCATGGCAGACATAGGCTGGATCACAGGACATTCATTCATAGTTTACGGACCACTTGCTCTTTGTGCTTCCACAGTAATATATGAAGGGGTTCCAACCTATCCAGATGCAGGAAGATCCTGGAGAATTGCCCAGGAGCTTGATGTCAATATTTTCCATACTGCACCAACTGCCATCAGAGCATTAAGAAAACTTGGGCCCGATGAACCTGCCAAATACACCTATCATTTTAAACACATGACAACCGTTGGCGAACCCATTGAACCAGCTGTATGGAAATGGTATGAATCTGCAGTGGGCAAGGGAGAAGCCATTATTGTTGATACCTATTGGCAGACAGAAACAGGTGGATTCCTGTGCAGTACAGTGCCAGGCATCAAACCCATGAAGCCGGGCAGTGCAGGCCCGGGAGTTCCAGGTATACACCCGATTATCTATGATGATGAAGGCATAGAAGTTGCCAAACCTGGTATTGCAGGTAATATCTGTATCCAGAACCCATGGCCCGGCATGTTTCAGACCATCTGGGGTGACAGGGACAGGTTTGTTGATACTTATTTTGCAATGTATAATACAAAACCTGACAGTAAAGACTGGAGAGACTGGCCATATCTAACCGGTGATGCAGCCACCATGTCTGAAGACGGCTACTACAGAATACTTGGCAGGATTGATGATGTTATCAATGTGTCCGGCCACAGACTTGGAACAAAAGAGATTGAATCTGCATCCATGGTGGTGGACGAGGTTGCAGAAGCCGCAGTTGTACCGGTTGCCCATGAAATCAAAGGCAAAGAGCCTGATCTTTATATTGCTCTTAAACCAGGCGTCGATGCAACTGATGAACTTGCACAAAAAATATCAGATGCCATTTGTGAACAAATTGGTAAAATTGCCAAACCAAGAAAAGTATGGCTGGTTCCGGATATGCCTAAAACCCGATCCGGTAAAATCATGAGAAGGGTTCTTGGCGCAATCTCCAATAAGGGAGATGTGGGTAATGTTATGACACTTGCCAACCCAGAGATTGTGGAAGAAATTAAAAATATGGTTGATAAAAGTTAAACTTACAGCCATAGCATAACAATCAATGAAAGATCACCATGGAGGAGATGAGAATTTCTCTTTATCTCCTCCATGGTCAACAAAATAAAAACCTTTATACAAAACAATAAACTTGTCTGGTTAAAACAATTTGACTAAAATGGTCTGGAGGTTAATTAAATGTCCAATTTGTATGATAAAGCCTATGAGCAATCCATGAATGATCCCGATGGATTCTGGGGAACCGTAGCAGAAGAGTGTCACTGGTATAAAAAATGGGATAAGGTTCTTGATGATTCAAACAAACCTTTTTACAGATGGTTTACAGGTGCAGAGACAAACACATGCTATAATGCTGTTGATCTTCATGTGGACAATGGTATTGGAGATCAAAATGCCATTATCTATGACAGCCCTGTAACCGACACCATTAAAAAATACACATATTCTGAACTCAAAGACATAGTTTCAAAATTTGCAGGTGTGCTTAAATCAAAGGGTGTTGAAAAAGGTGACAGAGTTGTTATCTATATGCCCATGATACCTGAAGCTGTGTTTGCCATGCTTGCCTGTGCAAGAATTGGTGCTGTTCACTCTGTGGTTTTTGGCGGATTTGCTGCCAATGAGCTTGCCACCCGTATTGATGATGCAAAACCCAAGGTTATTGTATCGGCATCATGCGGTATTGAGGTAAAAAAAATAATTAAATACAAACCCCTTCTTGATAAAGCCATTGATCTTTCCACATTTAAGCCCGATGCCTGCATTCTTTTCCAAAGGCCCCAGGCAAAGGCTGAAATGATAGATGGCAGAGACTTTGACTGGAATGATGAAATGGCAGCAGCAGCTCCTGCAGATTGTGTTCCGGTAAAAGCCACTGATCCCTTATATATTCTTTATACTTCCGGTACAACAGGACAGCCCAAAGGAGTTGTAAGGGATAATGGCGGACACATGGTTGCTTTAAAATGGACAATGAGTTCCATTTATGACGTTAAGCAGGGTGATGTTTACTGGGCTGCCTCTGATATTGGCTGGGTTGTAGGTCATTCATATATAGTTTATGGTCCTCTTTTTAAAGGATGCACAACTATTATTTTTGAAGGCAAACCCGTTGGCACTCCAGATGCTTCTGTGTTCTGGAGAATTATTTCCCAGCATAAGGTGAACACTCTTTTTACTGCTCCCACAGCTTTTCGGGCAATTAAAAGGGAAGACCCCCAGGCTAAATTAATGTCAAACTTTGACTTATCATGCTTTAAGTATCTGTTCCTTGCAGGAGAAAGACTTGATCCTGATACTCTCTTCTGGGCGGAAAAATGCCTTAAAATACCTGTGATTGATCATTGGTGGCAGACTGAGACCGGCTGGGCAATAGCTGCAAATTGCGTTGGCCTCCACTCCTTTGACATCAAACCTGGATCACCCACAAAAGCTGTTCCCGGCTGGGACATGGCTGTGCTCGGTGATGACGGACATCCCATTAAACCAGGAGAGATAGGAGCCATTGTTGCAAAGCTGCCCTTACCTCCTGGAACCTTGCCCACACTATGGCAGAATGATGAACGATATAAAGAAGCCTATCTCAATGAATTTCCAGGATATTATGAAACTGCCGATGCAGGATTTATTGACGAAGATGGCTATATCTTTGTCATGGCAAGAACCGATGACATTATTAATGTTGCAGGCCATAGACTCTCCACAGGAGGCATGGAAGAGGTAATTGCTGAACACCCTGATGTTGCGGAATGTGCTGTCATGGGAGTTGCTGATCAACTTAAAGGACAGATCCCCCTTGGCATGATGGTCTTAAATGCCGGAGTTGACAGAGATCATGATGAGATTGTTAAAGAAGTTATTTTACAGATCAGAAATAAGATAGGCCCTGTTGCAGCATTTAAAACAGCTATAGTTGTAAAGCGGCTTCCTAAAACAAGATCCGGTAAAATCCTGCGTGGCACCATGCGTTCCATAGCAGATCAAAAAGAGTATAAAGTACCTGCCACCATTGATGATTACTCCATCCTTGATGAGATTGAAGAATCTCTTGGAACAATCGGGTATGGCAGTAAGGCATAAATGAAATTTTAGTAATTAGTATTGAGATTTGAGTAGTGAACAATGCACTACTCAAATCTTAATTTTTTGTATTAATTTTAAATTAAGGATCTGAATATTTGCTATAACGCCCAGTGAAAGGGTGTTTACCTTACAGGCGCATTTGGGTTTTGCCTACAGGTTCTTGATTCACGGAACGGTTAAGCCGCCAAAGTGTTTGAGCGAAGAATGAGCGAGTTTTTGGCGGTCAGTGTAGAGAATCGTAGAGCCTGTTGCAAGTTCCAACCAAGCAACTGTAAGGTAAATACCCTGGAACGGGTAAAAAGAAACATCTTACAGGAATCTCATATCGAAAAATGAAACAAACCCATCCATTCTGGAAATATATCTCTTTTACTCTGCTTGCTTTAACAGCAGTGACAGCCGTTATTTTAGTTCTTTTCTGGAGTTCTCTTAACCAGGAAGAGAGCACTGCTCTCATTAAAATTTTCAACCAGCATTTTTTATATATTATTGGTGTTTTTTTTATCTTTGGCTGCACAATTTTTTTTGGCCTTGAATTCATATTTAATGAATATATCAAGCCCTTAAAAAAAATTAGCAGTGAAGCATCCATAATTTCTTCATCCAACCATTCCCATAGATTAAATATCACAGGCAATAAAGATATAAAGCTATTATCTTCTGTTATTAACAACTTTGCAGATGACCTTGAAAATATGGATAAAAATATCACTGAACAAGCCCTTACTGCCAGAAAAGAGACAGAAAAAGAGAGAAATCTTCTTGCCGCTATTATGGCAGAACTTCCCCAGGGAGTTGTCATCTGTAATAAAAATGGAAGAATACTTTTATTTAACAATCTTGCAAAAGCCATATTAACCCAGGATGACCATAAAAAAAAAAATAAGTATTTCATAGGAATTGGAAGATCACTGTTTAAGCTTATTGATAAGAACCTGCTTTTAAATGCCATAAAAAATATAAAACTTCGATTAAATGATGACCAGCAAAATTTAACTTCCTTTTTTGTGACACCCATTCAAACAGGACATTTAATTAGTGCAGAAACCATACCTATTCTTGACCAAACACAGGAAATGACCGGATTTATCCTGACCTTTCAGGATGTTACCGAGGATATAAATAAATATGATATTACCCATGAAAAATTCAATTCGCTTAAAAAGGATATTATTGACTTTACTGCCACAATAGAGCAGGCAATAAATCAATCTGTCAATAAAGAGAGGCATACACATCTGTTAACAGGACTTGATCAACTTGCAATTAAATATGATAAGATCACAGATATTGTTCTTGAGGCTTTAAACCCTGAAACATCCTTGGAAGAGAAACAGCGTTCTGCTGTCTTTACTGCATCAAGACCTGAATTTTATGATTTTGATCTTTTTAAAGCAGTAGACGTAAAGGCTGGAAAAGAAAATAGAGAGCTTCTTGATACCAATTTAAAGAATCTCATGTACACGGTTTTTGATACTGAAACAACTGGACTGGACCCTGACGGCGGAGATGAAATTATTTCCATTGGAGCCGTAAGGATTGCCAACAATAAAATTGTTTACCAGGATCTTTTTGAAGAGCTTGTTGATCCAAAAAGAGATATTCCTTTGGAATCCTATAATATTCATGGAATTAATTATGAAATGGTTGCAGGGAAAAAAGATATTAATGCAACCCTGCCAATATTTAAAAACTACACTTCCCAAAGCGTGCTTGTGGGACATAATATTGCCTTTGATATGAAAATGTTAAAAGTAAAAGAGGAAACAACCAATATTAAATTTCCCAATCCCGTACTTGACACGCTTTTATTATCTGCCATATTGCATCCGACCCAGGAAAAACATGATATGGAAAGCATAGCAAAACGCCTTGGGATTGACATTCTTGGCAGACACACAGCCCTTGGAGATGCCATTGCCACAGCTGAAATTTTTATTAAATTAATTGATATTCTTAACAGCAATGGTATTTTAACCCTTAAAGATGCTATAAATGCATCCCAGAGAACATATTATGCAAGGCTTAAATATTAAAAGGAGCCAAAATGGAAAAAGAATCCTTAAGCAGCCCTTTATCACTGTTTCCTGAAAATGAACAAAAAAAGATGGAAAAAGAATTTTCCATTGAAAAATTTTCCAAAGACCATGTTGTATTTGAGCAGGAGATTACCAAGGTTGAAAAATTGTATATTCTCTCCAAAGGCCTTGCAAAATACTATTATGAACAAAATAATAAACAGATTCTCACAGGGGAATTAAAGCCAGGAAATAATTTTGGCGGTATATCCATTCTTTTAAATGATTCTGTCTCCATAAGATCGTTGATTGCCCTTGAAGATTGTGTGTTTACAACTATTACAGCGGATGCTTTTTTGAAATTGTGTAAAAATAATCAAGGGTTTCAGGACTATTTTACCAATGAATTCGGCAGATGCATGCTCAATAAATCTTTTGCAGGAATTATCTCAAGACAAATCAAGGATAAAGAATTTTCACTTCCTTTTTTCAATCGCCCCATCCATACAATTTTTAAACCCAGTATTTTAACATGTACCATGGATGCCAGCATTGAAGATGCAGCATTTAAAATGAGCAAAAATAATGCTTCTGCAATATTTATTAAAAAAGAAAAACTTGGAATCCAGGGCATTGTAACAGATGCTGACTTAAGAAAAAAAGTTCTTGGGAAAAACATGGATCTTAAACTGCCTGTCTCTTCAATTATGTCATCACCGCTTGTGACCATATCTGCCGATTGTCAGGTCTTTGAAGCCTTTTTAACCATGGACAAGGAAGACAAACGTCATCTTGTTGTCCATGGCCAGTCAGGGAATATTACAGGTATCATCAGTGAAGATGACCTTATATCTGCCCAGGTGGAATCCACCTACCTTTTAATAAAAACTGTTAAATCAGCTGCAAGCATATCAGACATAGAGAATATTCATTCAAAACTTGAAAAAATGCTTCTTGATCCAATTAAAAACGGTGCAAACACAGAATATATAACACGGGTGATCACAACATTTTCCGATGCAATCATTGATAAAGTTATAATATTTTCTCTTGAAAAAATGGGTGATCCTCCATGTAAATTTGTATTTTTAACAATGGGTTCAGAAGGCAGAGGGGAGCAGACCCTGGTATCTGATCAGGATAATGCCATTATCTTTGAAGATACAAAAGACAATGAAACAGCAAAAAAATATTTTGATGCTTTATCCATATTAATATGTGATCAGCTTGCTCTGGCCGGATACAAATACTGTGACGGGAATAATATGGCAAGCAATCCAGAATGGTGCCAGCCACTGTCCCAATGGAAAAAATATTTTAAAGCATGGATAGAAACTCCTGCCCCTGAAAACCTTCTTAATTCAAGTATATTTTTTGATTTCAGAGGGACATGGGGTGATATTTCACTTTCAGATGCACTTAAAGACTACCTTTTCAATGCCATTGAAAAGGGGGCTTTTTTCCTGAGAAATCTTACGGAAAACTCTCTTACAATTAAGCCGCCATTGAGTATGTTTGGAAAAATAATAACAAAAACCGAGGGTGAGCGAAAAGGATCTCTTGATATAAAAAAAGCCATGCTTCCCATTATTGATTTTGCAAGAATCTATTCACTTAAAAATGGAATTGGGCAATCCAATACTCTTGTAAGGCTTTTCAGACTTTATACCCGGCATGCCATAACCAACAAGGAGTATATTGATATTATAAGAGCTTACAATTATATGATGCAATTAAGATTTTTACGGCAGATCACTACACTTATTGACGAAGAGAAACCTGCTGATAATTATATCTACCTGGATAATCTTTCCGCCCTTGACCATACTCTGCTAAAAGAGATCATTAAAATAACAGAAAAACTTCAGCAGAAACTAAAAGGCGAATTTGCAAGAACATCGTAATCTTAAGAAAATTATCTATTTTGAAACAACCTGTACTACCAGCGGTCACAGTGCTATTTCAATAAAAATTCAACCCTGCCGGCATTGTGAGCTTTTTGATTATCATCTTCCTTGGGTTCAAGCAAATATATTCTTGGCTTTTCAACTTTGTCTGTGGAGATAAGATAAATTTTAATTTTTTCCGAACGTTCCATGGCAAGAAGCCGAAGTTCATCATTGCTGATGTTTACATTTGTAATAAGCAATTTTTTTTGTTCTTCAATATCAAGTATTTTTTCTTTGCCTGTTTCATCTTTTGGTTTAGGAAATTCTGCTTCCATATATGCAGTCGCGATAAAACCTTCAATCTCTGGCTGTTCAATGATAATATCATCAAGAGTTGCTGCACTGGTACCTGCAGCAATCATAAGTTTTAATTTTGCAGCTTTAATTAAATCCATAAAACCTTTCATCCTAAGAGCTTCAGAGTCCTTAAGTTTGTCATAAAAGCCCTGAATTTCAAGTTTTATGGATGGTTTTGCTTCAAGAATTTGCGCTATTTTATCAATTTTTTCATAATTTGAATCAGTTATAGTGGACTTGCCATATTCAAATTCAATAAACCCAAGTTCTTCACCTCCTCCAAACATGGCACCGATAATTGAAAATGGAGAAGTCACAACCTTTAAGATTAAATTGCCAATCATTTTCCAGACAATTGCACCAATACTGAATTCAGGATCATCCAATTGCCCTGTTACCGGCAAATCAAGATCAATCTGTCCCTGGGGGTTTTTCAGCAAAGAGATTGCAAGACCCACAGGCAGAGAAGTAGCCTGTTTGCTTTCCACTCTTTCTCCTAAAGTCAAATTATCAAATAAAATTCTGTTTTCAGATTTAAGTTGATTCCCGTCAATCATGTACTCAAGATCCAGAATTAATTTACCTTTTGCAATTTTATAACCAAGGTATTTTGATGAGTATGGTGTGAATTTTGCCAACTCAATATCTTTAAAGGAAAAGTCCAGATCAATATATTTTTTCCGGGCAAGGGGGTTTATTTCACCTATAATTTCAAGGGGAGAAGAATCCCCATGGAGCCCCTTGAGATAAATTTTTGCACGGGTTTGCGGCTTAGAAGAGAGCTGTGTTACAGAGCCGGTTAAATGCTTCATTTTTGCAGTGAAATTGGGTTTGGAAAAATAATCGGAAAATCTGACATTACCGCCCTGCAAAGTAATATTCTCAACAAATATCTGTGGAATTTCAGAATCTGATTTAGGCATGCTTTTTTCTTTTTCATCAGATTTAAAAATTGTATTTATATTCAGTTTGCCTGTATCATGGACAATTATTCTTGAATAAAAATCTGTTAAAGATATATCTTTAATATCTACTTTAATGGGAAAGACAGAAACATTGAGATCTGAGAGATACAGGGAATTACATTTAAAAAAGGCTTTGGCTTTCTTTTTATCAAGGGAGACAAAATTAGTTACAGATGCCTCCCCTTTAAATTTAATTTTTGGTTTTTTAATATCTTGAAAATCGACTCCAAGTTTCCCCTTTGTATTAATAAACCCGTCAGTCACAAGAATTTTTATGGACTCAGTAAAATATGGTTGTAATGATTTTATATCAATTTTTTTAAAATCAATATTTAAATCAGAGAATAATTTTGAGGGAATCAACTCTCCTTTAACACTGATGTGCCCATTTTTATTCCAATTGAGTTGAGCATCAATACTGGCTTTTTCATCACCAATTGTTTTAATATTTTCAGTTTTAATAGATATTTTGGAAAGCTCAATTTTTACAGGTTCCTGGTTTGTCAGATCAGTATATTGCAGGTTAAAATCAGCTGCATCAAAAGCAGTGAGGCGTATATCCCATGGTATTTCATTGGTACTTGAAGGCCTGATATCTTTTTGGGGCATCTGCCGGGGTTTTTCCAACTCTTTTACAGGTGTATTTGTTCCTCCAGGATTAATTGTATTACTATTATGCCTTTTTACAAAAACATTTCCATTGCCGGCTGTAATTACACCAATATTAATTTTTTTATTTTGAGCATCAAAGGTACAATTTTTGATATTAAACTTTGGAAGATTTATCATATCTTCATTTGTATTGTTTTTAAATGAGATTGACCCTTCTTGAATCTCAAAATCTGTTAAATTAAGATTAAAATAGTTGTTTTTTTCTGGAACACTCTTTGTGTGATCTTCTTTTTTAGGGGAAAGCCCTGGCGGCTGTAAAAAAC
>CAZYDL010000045.1:0-15795 GCA_964646305.1 uncultured Desulfobacula sp.
TTGTTGCTTTAAGAAATTCACTTGTTTGATTATTAACAATAGTAGCATAGGTATCCTTTTCTGGGGGGATCCGGTTACACAAAACAGATACTACCCATATGACTAGGGCTGCCAGGTATAAAGTATACCCGTTAAAAGACTGAAAATCAGCACCCTTGCCGTGTAAATAAGCAGCGAGTATTAGCAGAATCAACGAACAAATGCTGAGTGCTTTAGTCATAAAAGCTTTTCTATATTCTGACAAACTCCAAAAAACAACCGGAGCCATTAAAGTGCAGACAAAGGTTAAAAGTTGTCCTTTATTAATTTCACTTTTAAGAACATTAATAAATTTTTCTAATAACCCCACATCTTTCGTTGGAACAATTGGAATATCGAGCGCAGCCAAAAAAAATGGCATATTTGAGAAAGAATAGACCACAATTATTTCCAAAAAGATAAGAAGAACAACTAAAAGCCAACCATTGAGCGTGTCATTAATTTTTTTAAATAATTTCATCTTTCATAGGTTCCTATATTAAATACATGTGATTATCTCTATGACTTATAACATTTTACAATCAACTCTGAACACTTACCCCTTGCATTAACATTACCAGAAATAATACTTAACCGTTCCCTACTGGTCATTTCACCTATACCTTTATATAGATCACGTACTGACTCATGGTCAGCATTTGTAAGTAAGACTTTAACTCCCCTGGACACAGCGTTATCTATGCAATTCCTTAAACGTATTTGATCATCCCAACTAAAAAGTTTGTCGTTATATTTAACAAATCCATTGAGATTATGCTTTACCGTATAAGGGGGATCCACAAACAGAAAATCATCTTTTTGTGCGGAATCAACTATCGTCTGATAGTCAGAGGTGTGTAGATCCGTATCTTTTAGTATGTTTGATACCGTACAAAAATCATCGCTATCCAATACTACCTTTGTTTTAGTGCCAATCGGCACATTAAATGATCCCTTTAAATTAACTCGGTAAAGACCATTCCAGCATGTGCGGTTGAGGTAGATGAAACGAGCTGCCTTCTCAACAGAGTTCTCGAAAGTCTTAGCTCTCATTTCATAATAAAATTCTTTACAATGAAGGCAATGATGAGATTCGAGTAACTTGTGGAGATTGCTCCAATCTTCTTTGATAGTGACATATGTATTAATTAACTCTTCATTTGAATCACCAAGTATCGCATTTGTTGGGCGCATATGAAAAAAAACAGCACCACCACCTACAAATGGCTCTAAGTATGATTTATACATTGTGGGAAAGAGGTCAGGATGCTGCGAGACAAGCCACCGTTTACCTCCAGCCCACTTCAAAAAGGGTGAAATGATTGGTTTTTGTTCAGGGTTTGAAACCATTTTTAACACATTAAGTCTCTCATATTATATTTAAAGCTTTGACATATACTTATACATGCGGTGCATTTGAACTGCGCATTCAAATATTTTTTAAAATCGAGTTAAGGGTTAGTACCAATATTTATAAAATCTGTAAACATATTTTAAAATTCACCTTTGGTGAAAATATAATTGACTCAGAAAGGATCTGGCAAAATCAATTGTATTGGAGATTAGCATTCTTGTCCGACAATTCGCCACAGGGAAGATATTACATGGTGCTTATAATTTACAAATACCTTTAAGCTTGCTGCCTTTTCCAGTGGAGGGCAGTTCACCTTGCGGGCGCATTTGGGTTTTGCTTACAGGGTCTTGATTTGTGGAACGGTTAAGCCGCCATGGTGTTTGAGGGAAGAATGACCGAGTTCATGGCGGTCAGTGGAACTAATCTTAGAGCCTGTTGCAAGTTCCAGCCAAGCGACCGCAAGGTGAACTGCCCGGAACGGGTTAGGTGAAATTTCAGCAAATATTCCAGTGCATACAATTAAATTATTTTAAAACCTGCTGTTTCAAAGCATTGTCAATATCCTGTTTTAAATCATCTACATCCTCAAGCCCTATGGAGAGTCTTAAAAGTGAGTCTGTCACACCAATTCTCTCTCGTTCCTGTATGGACATTCTTGCATGGGAAGTTAAGGCAGGAGAACAGATAGTGGATTCCACTCCGCCAAGGCTGACTGCCGGGATTATAATTTGCAGTTCGTCAATAAACCGGTCTGGGTTTTTACCCTTGATTTCAAAGGAAAGCATGGCACCAAATCCGGTCATCTGCTGTTTTGCAATTTCATATCCTTGAAAACTTTCAAGCCCTGGGTAATGCACCTTTGCAATATCAGGATGGTTTTCCAGGAATTGTGCCACTTCCATTGCATTTTTAGTCTGGGCATCCACTCTTAAAACAAGGGTTTTCATACTTCGTTCCAGAAGAGCACAGCTCCTTGCATCAAGGCTTGGACCCAGAACTCTTGCAAGGCTTAGAATTTTTTGCATTTTTTCATTGGAACATGCAAGCATGCCGCAGCAAAGGTCAGAATGTCCACCAAGATATTTTGTCCCACTGTGAACTACAACATCTATACCAAGATCGAGAGGTGTTTGATTCACAGGGCTTGCAAATGTATTGTCAATAATAGTTGTAATTTTTCTTTTTCTGGCAAAGCGGGCAATCTTTTCAATATCCACCACTGCAAGAAGAGGATTTGTTGGCGATTCTATGACAATTACTTTTGTTTTTGGTGTTATTGCATTAATTATATCCTGGGCTCTGGTTCTTGCAAAAGTGCAGTCAATGCCAAAGTGGGAAAACCACTCAGTGGCAAAATGATGTGTCCCTCCATAGAGAGCATCGAGCATGACAATATGATCTTTGTTTCCTGCATAGGCCAGGATGGCAGTTGATATGGCACCCATGCCTGAACTAAAAACAAGACCTGCCTTTGCATGCTCAAGTGCAGCTATTTTTTTTGCCACAGCATCCTGATTGGGGGTATTAAAATATCGTGGATAAAATGTATCTTCTCTGTTGATGTAATCGTAGGCAGATGAAGTATAAACAGGTGTATTTACACCCCCACTTTTTTTATCCCTTAATGTACCTTTATGAATAGCAATGGTTTTCTTTTTCATTTTACACCTTTTATTTTTTCTTGTCTGATTATTTATCTGTTTTATGTCTAAATTAAGTAAAAAAACTAAGTATTATCCAAATCTATATAAAAGTCTAAGAAAAATTGATACTCTAATAAAGTTAATTTAAAATTTTACTCCATATGTATAAAACTAATTAGGAAAAAATGGAAATCAAAACCAAGATACCAGATTTTATTATCCGTGAAGCAACCAGGGAAGATGTTCCTCTCATTCTCTCTTTTATACGTGAACTTGCTGAATATGAAAAACTTTCCCACGAAGTGGTGGCAACTGAAAAGGTATTGCAAGAATCTTTGTTTGGCAATCAAAAGGTTGCAGAAATTACTCTTGGTTTTTATAAAAATCAACCAGTGTCATTTGCCCTTTTTTTTCACAACTTTTCAACCTTTTTAGGGAAACCCGGCATTTACCTGGAAGATCTGTATATTAAACCGGACATGCGTGGCAAAGGCCTTGGCAAATCCATGCTTTCCCATATTGCAAATCTTGCGTGTGAGCGTGGCTGTGGACGATTTGAGTGGTGGGTGCTTGATTGGAATAAGCCAGCCTTGAAATTCTATCATTCAATGGGTGCGACTCCCATGGATGAGTGGACTGTTCAAAGGCTTGAAGGTGAAGCTTTGAAAAAATTAGCAGATGAATTTTGAAGTGGCTGTTAATTTGATCCAAAAACCTATGGCCTATTCTTATTTTTTTCTGGAAACAGGGATAATATATCATGTTCAGTTGCCTTGCACACACCACGTTCTGTAATAAATCCTGTGACAAGCCTTGCAGGTGTTACATCAAAGGCATGGTTTGCGGCCCTGCTTTGAGCAGGAGGCACAAGAACATTTTCAAGTTTCCCTTTAACAAGACCCTGGACATACCTGATTTCATCCGGGTCTCTCTCTTCTATGGGAATATCGGCAATACCATCGGTGATATCCCAGTCAAAGGTGCTTGAAGGCAAAGCAACATAAAACGGAATATTATTATCCCTTGCTGCAAGAGCCTTTAAATATGTGCCTATTTTATTTGCCACATCCCCTGCCCTTGTTGTCCGGTCAGTTCCAACAATGACAAGATCAACCATGTTGTGCTGCATGATATGCCCGCCTGCATTGTCTGTGATGATGGTATGGTTCACACCGTGTTTCCCAAGTTCCCAGGCCGTAAGGCGTGAACCCTGGTTTAAAGGTCTTGTTTCATCCACCCATACATGTACATCAATATTATTATCAAAGGCAGTATATATAGGGGCTGTTGCAGTACCATACTCAATGCAGGCAAGCCAGCCGGCATTGCAGTGGGTTAAAATATTAACCGGCTTTCCATTTTTCTTCCTGCTGATCTGCTCAAGAATGGGCATGCCATATTCACCTATTTTATGACAATTTTCAGCTTCTTCTTCAATTATTTCAAGGGCTTTATCAAGTGCTGCCTTTACCCGGTTCTCGTAATTTTCTTGCTTTAATGCCACAGACACAACTTTGTTGACACCCCAAAAAAGATTCATGGCTGTTGGTCTTGCATCTTTAAGGCGGTTACACTCTTTAATTAGATAATTATCATCACCACCCTTATTGTTTGTCTGCACAAGTGCAATATATACTCCCAATGCACCTGTTGCACCAATTAAAGGAGCACCTCGTACGACCATCTCTTTTATTGCATAAATGGTGTCATCCACAGTTTTTAAATCTTTTATAATCAACTTATGTGGAAGAAATCTCTGGTCTATCACCTGGACTGTTTGAGAATCTTTTTCAAACCAGATGGGTCTCATATCCTTTCCATCAACTTTCATATTATTATTTCCATATTATTATTTATCTGGGCTAATAAGACATCGTCATCTTCGTTAATCTTTGCAAACAACATAGTAAAAATATATATATTTATCAATAAGATAACTTTATGTTAAAATAAATAATTATTTTAACATAAAGCTGTTGACATAATAAATTTTAACATGTATAAATGTTGCATACGTTGCAAAACATGTTATTGAGTTATTTGCAGCAATCTATAACAAATATGACAAAGTGATTATGAAAAATTATTTCTCCATACCCCAGGTAGCGAAAATTTGCTCTGTAAACAGGTCTACTGTGAATCGATGGGTTACATCAGGAAAAATTAAATCATACAGTACACCTGGCGGTCATAATCGTATTCTAATTAAAGATTTAAAACTTTTTTTAGAAAAAAACCAAATGCCCATTGAATTAAATGAATTTGAAGAGCAGAAGACTAAAATTTTAATTGTGGATGATGATATTGGCATACAGCAATATTTAACGACGATTTTAGGTGGGATTTTTACAGCCATACAAGTTGCTTCAGACGGTTTTGAAGCAGGTATCAAAGTGATGGAATTTAAACCGCATCTCATAATTTTGGATTTATCCATGCCAAACACTGATGGTTTTGAAGTATGTAAAGCCATAAAAGAAAATCCGTCCACACACAAAATTAAAATTATTATACTGACAGGCTATGGGACAAAAGAAAATCAAACAAAAGCCATGTCACTGGGTGCGGATGCATTCTTAACCAAGCCGTGCTCAAAAAACGATCTAATCAATCAGGTTGAAAGGTTATTAAAATGATACCCATAACCCTTCACCTTAAAATAGAAGCTTAAAAGGCTATATTATTTTATTTTATTTTAAAAAGGAGATATTATTATGAAAAAAACTATTGTAAGTATTATTATCATTTCCATTCTATTTTTTAGTAATTTTTGTTTTGCAGGAGATGCATACAAAATTGGTGTTCTGGCAAAAAACGGCCCTGTAAAAGCCCTTAAACAGTGGAAAGCTACCGGTGATTATCTGTCAGCAAAACTTGATGGCAGTTTTGAAATAGTACCCCTTGGTTTTGATGCTGTAAACCCAGCAATTGAAAAAGGAAATGTGGATTTCTTTTTAGTCAATTCATCAATGTTTATTACAGCAAAAGTAAAATATGGTGCCAGCGGAATTGCCACCATGATTAATTCCAGGCAGGGCAAAGCAACAAAATCCTTTGGCGGCGTAATCTTTACAAGCGAAGAAAATGAAGATATTAATTCTGTCAGCGATTTATCAGGCAAAACTTTTATGGCAGTAAAAAAATCTTCCTTTGGCGGATGGCAGATGGCATATATGGAACTGCTTGATCAAGGAATTGACCCGTTTAAAGATTTTGCAAGCCTTGAGTTTGGCGGTAAACACGACAATGTTGTCCTTGCCATACAAAATGGCGTGGTTGATGCAGGAACAGTCAGGACAGATACACTTGAAAGAATGGTTGCCGGTGGAATGATTGATTTATCTGAATTTAAAATCATTACCCAGAAAAAACATGTGGATTTCCCTTTTGTAGTCAGCACAGCGCTTTATCCTGAATGGCCCCTGGCAAAGACAAAGGCAACATCTGACCAAATTGCAAACAAAGTTGTGGCAGCATTAAAACAGTTAAAGTCAACAGATGCGGCAGCAAAAGCTGCAAAAATAATGGGTTGGACAGATGCCCTTGATTATCAGGGTGTTGAAGATCTGCAAAAAAAGCTGAAAGTTGGTGCCTATAAATAAAATAACTTATGAACAGGTCGCTGATGGGTAGTATATTAACATTCTTCAGCGGCCTGTTAATCTGTTTCAAAAAGAGGGGCTATTATGTCTAATCTGATCAAAAAGCAAAGCATGAGGGTTCGTTTATTATCTTTGATAATTATATTTTTCATCCTTGCTGTTGCCGGTTTGGGCACAGGTATCATAATTATTCAAAATAACCTGCTATCCATTATGGAAACTTCTGTTGCCACTCTTTTGGAAAAAAATAACACTCAAATGAGTAATGACTTTAGCACTCTTGGCAAGGAAGTTACAAAAAACTTGAATCAAATGCCAGAATCTGTTGGCAGTAAGCTGGCAGATAAAACAACAAATGCTCTTAATAAAGAGCAGAGTATTGTTTCTGCTGATTTTGAACTATCTCTTCAAAACAACATGGAATCCCTGGCAGCTCTTCTTGCCAAAGTTGCTCCCGGTGCTATTCTTTCAAATGATTTTACAACACTGATTTCCTATGTTAAATCAGCTTCCCAAGGGCAGGATATAATTTATGCCATGTATCTTCGGCCCAATGGACGTCCGTTAACAAGGTATTATGATAAAAACAATTCTAAAATAAAAGAATTTATAGAAACCAGCAAAGAGAAAAGAAAAATTAACAAAATTTTACAGGCCTCACAAAATGATCCTGAAGTTATAATTATCAAAAAAAATATTGATCTTGATGGGAAATTGTTAGGCTCGGTAATATTATGTGTCAGCAAAGCAACCATGGAGAAAAAAATTAAAGCCATGGAGAAAAGATTTGCAAATCTTATAACAAGCAACAATCAGGAAACTTCACACGCCCTTAACCTGGAATCAAAAAAGATCATTGATCTTTTTTCATTACAATTAAACCATATATCTGCCAGCAATTCAAAAGCTGTAAAAAATGCAAGTCACCAAATCCAGAATAGTATTTTAGATATTGGCAGCCAGATTCGCAGAGTCATATTAATTCTTGGTGCTGTTTTAATCGTAATTATCTCTGCTGTTTTATTTTTTGTAATTTCAAAAATAACCAACAGAATAAACAATATTGCACAAACAATTAATACAGGGTCTGCCCAAGTAGCCGATGCATCTGAACAAGTTTCCATATCCAGTCAGAGCTTGGCAGAAGCTTCGTCAAGCCAGGCTGCATCCGTAGAAGAGACATCTGCGTCAACAGAAGAGATGTCTGCCATGACAAAAAAGAATACTGCCAATGCAAACCAGGCAAATACCATGATGAAGGACGCTGGAAAAACTATTAACAAAGCTAACGACTCCATGAATAACCTTATAACTTCAATGGAAGAGATATCCAAGGCAAGTGACGAAACCTCAAAAATTATTAAAACAATTGATGAAATCGCTTTCCAGACCAACCTTCTCGCCTTAAATGCTGCAGTGGAAGCTGCAAGGGCAGGAGAAGCAGGAGCAGGTTTTGCTGTTGTTGCAGATGAGGTCAGAAACCTTGCCATGAGAGCAGCCGATGCTGCAAAAAATACAGCAGGTCTCATAGAAGATACTGTAAACAAAATAGATAGCGGTTCTGAGTTAGTAACATCTACTAATGAAGCTTTTGCTCAAGTAACAAGTATCACTGACAAGGTTGGACAGCTTGTTGCTGAAATTTCATCTGCTTCCCAGGAACAGGCCGATGGCATTGAACAAATAAACAAAGCTCTGGTGGATATGGACAGTTCGATCCAGCAGAATGCTGCCACTTCTGAAGAATCTGCAAGCGCTTCAGAAGAGATGAGTGCCCAGGCTGCAAACATGATGGAATCCATTGAAGAGCTTGTTACTATGGTACAGGGCGTTAAAACAGATACCCTGCCTGCTAAAAGCACTCTTCATAAAGAGAAGACTTTGAGTTATTCTCAAAACAAAACTTCTTCTGAACAGATGATTGTTTTTGATAAAAAAGATGAAATTTATGATATTAAATAATTTATTTTAATTTTAGTTGAAAAAGTAAGGAGGAGTTCATAAAAATGCAAAAAAATACAGAGACAAATATTCACCAGAACAAGACAAGTCTCAAAGTTAAGATTTTAGCACCCCTGATGGTTGTGCTTGCTATTTCCATTGCAACCCTTGCAATAGTCATCATTCAAACCCAGGACAAAGCTTTAAATAAAATGGGTGCAAAAATAAGCAGCCAGCTTGATGCCTCCAATAAAACAATTGGAAAAGAGCTTGTGCAAATGGATTCCGATGTAGGCAAAGCATTGCAGGAAATGTCAACAACTGCTTCAAGCCAATTGACACAATCCACAAATTCAGCTCTGGAAGCAGAAAAAAATAGTATTGAAAATGTATGGGTAGATTTTTTGCAGGCAAATGCCCTGTCAATGGCGAAATTACTTGCTAACGTTGCTCCTGCTGCTATCTTAAATAATGACTTTCTGACCATTATTTCCTATATCAAAACAGCCACTTCAAATGATGATGTTATCTATGCCATGTATTTCAAACCAGATGGCAAGCCCTATGTCAGGTATATTAATAAAAATAAAGATAAAATAAAAGAGTATCTAAAAACAGGCGAGGGCAAAAAAAAGTATGAAAAAATTGTTTCAAGCTCCCAGAATGATCCTGAAGTCCTCCTTGTTATGGAGACTATTGAGCTGGAGGGAAAAAACCTGGGATATCTTTTACTTTGTATGGACAAGGCAAAAATCAACTGGGAAATTAAAGAGATGTCATCAAAATTTAATTCCCTTATAAAGACAAATGCAGAAAAAATTGAATCAATTCTCAGTCATGAGTCTTTACAGGTAAAAAACACCATGGGCTCAATTATTGGTGAGGTTTCAAAAAAGAATGAAGCAATTGGCCAGGAAATTGGTGCTAATATACTCCAGTCCAGTAAAGATGTAAAACAGCAGACAAAAAATAAAATATTGATATTTGGCATAATCAGCTGTTTAATTATTTTTGCGACCAGCTGGATTCTATTTAGAGTTCTTGTCTTCTTACCCTTGCAAAAGATCACCTTTGGATTGAAAAACATTGCAAGCGGTGAAGGCGACCTGACCAAGAGGCTGACAATTAGAGCCAAAGATGAAATTGGTGAACTTGCAGGATGGTTTAACGCATTCATAGAACGCCTTAATAATATTATCGTGGATATTGGCGCAAATGCCGAAACTGTTTCAGCAGCTTCAGGAGAACTGCTCTCTGTCTCAGAAGAGATGTCAGACGGAGCACAAAATTTATCAGACAAAGCCAACTCAGTGGCTGCTGCAACAGAAGAGATGAGCTCTAACATGAATTCTGTAGCGGCTGCAAGCGAACAGGCTTCCACTAATATAAGTATGGTTACGGATTCTGCATCGCAAATGCAGTCCACCCTTGGAGAGATTGCCACAAATTGTGCAAAAGCACGAGAGATATCAAATGATGCTTCAACTCAGGTTGAGAATGCATCAGAACGTGTTGAACTGCTTGGGACTTCAGCAAAACAGATCTCCAAGTTCACTGAAGTTATAACGGATATTGCTGCACAGACCAATCTTCTGGCTTTGAATGCCACCATTGAAGCTGCAAGAGCAGGAGAGGCTGGAAAAGGTTTTGCAGTTGTTGCAGGAGAAATTAAAAGCCTTGCAGGGCAGACTGCCCAGGCTACAAACGATATTAGAGAAAAAATACTGGGGATACAAAGCTCCACTGATGACACAGTCCAGGACGTTACAAAAATATCTAGTGTAATAGCTGATGTTAATGAAATCGTTGCAACTATTGCCGCCGCCATTGAAGAACAGTCAGCAACAGCAACCGAGGTTGCACAGAATATAGGACAGGCTTCAACTGGGATTGGCGAGGTTAATGAAAATGTCGGGCACAGTTCCCAGGTCGCTTCGGAAATTGCCCATGATATTTCAGGTGTAAATTCTGTAGCAGATGAAATGTCCAATAGAAGTTCACAAATGAATCAAAGTGCAACAAGTTTAACTGAACTGTCCAAAAAGCTGAGAGATATGATCAGTGTGTTCAAAGTTTCTGTAAAAGATGCAGATTATGACGATGATTCTGGTTTAGCTGAAAAAAATATTCCAGACCTCATGTCATGGGGACCAAAGCTCATCATTGGGATTGATGAAATTGATGACCAGCACAAAGAGCTTGTTTCCATGATCAACCAGCTTCATAAAGCCATGAAAATGAAAAAAGGAAATAAAAAATCAGGAGAAATCCTTGCTGGCCTTGCTGAATATACAGTTTACCATTTTGATCATGAGAAAAATATCTTTGAAAAATATGGCTACCCTGGAACAGAGGAACACTTAAAAATTCATGACGATCTTGTGGCTAAGGTATTGGATTTTAAAAAACAATTTGATGAGGGAAATGCTGCTTTGACAATGGATCTAATGGATTTTCTCAATTCCTGGCTAAAAGATCATATTTTAAAAACAGATACAAAATATGTACCGTTTTTAAAAGAAAAAATGCAGAAAGATTAAGGCATGTTTATTTAGTTTTGGCCTGCTTTTGCAGGATTGGATCAATCCTGAGTTATCTTGCGTCTCAATTGTTTGAGCTTGCCATGCTTTGTTTTAGAATCCACCCGCTTTTTCTTTGTACCAAAGGAAAGGCGGGTTGGTTTTCTTTTTTTGCGTTTCATTATTGATTTTAATATCAAGGCTTTAAGGCGGGTTACGGCATCCTGCCTGTTTTTTATCTGAGTGCGAAATTGTTGTGCCTTAATAACAATGACACCATCCTTTGAGATGCGATTATCATTTAACACCAATATTTTTTCTTTTACCTCTCTGGGCAGACTGGATTTTTGAATATCAAACCTCAGATGTATGGCTGTCGAGACTTTGTTCACATTCTGGCCGCCCGCTCCTTGGGCTCTGATGGCCTCAAACCGCACTTCATTTTCTGGAATATTAATCCAATTGTTAATCTGAATCATTTTAGTTTTACTCCATAGGCAGCATGGGAAAACACATTATTCTGTCTGCTTATAAACAGATAAAAGAAACAGCGTTGCAAAGGGCTGCAATAATAAAAAACCAATCAATGATGAACCGCCTATGCTGGTAAGTGCACCAAAAATAATGGCAACAATAATATGATCAATAACAGGAGAACTTGTGACAATGGTGAGACTTTTTTTAACAGCATCCACAATACCAAACTTTTTATCCACCATAATCGGAATCATATAAAGGGATGTATAACCAATAACAATGGCAAATAAAATACCTGGAATAACAAATAGTGTAAAACCAATTATTGCAATAATAAAGACTGCCAGAAAGAAAACAAAAAGTGGAAAAAACAACCGGAGCTGTGAAAAAATATCCTGGGGTTTGGGTTCCCTGTTATTTTTTAATAATTGAAAAAGAGAATCAATATACCCGGCAAAGGCAACAGGTGCCATAATACCCATGGAAATAATGCTGACAACAGCAAGCACAAGTGTGACAATAATAAGTGCCATAATATTATCAATGCAATATTTCCATGCGGTTTCAATATGATATTTAATATTCATTTTTCCCCTTTATCATAACAAATTAATAATATGCATGGTAACTGAAAAAAAATAAATACGTCAATAAAAATTTTATAAAATTTTATTCCATCAACACCTTTTCAAGCTGCTGAACCAAAAAATCAATTTCCTGGTTATTGATAATCAGCGGAGGAGAAATCCTTATGGTGTGACCATGGCTGTCATTAACGATTAACCCAAGTTTTAACAGCTTTCTGCAAAACTCCATGGCATTACCTTTTTTAACTTCAATACCAATGAAAAGCCCTTTACCTCTGACCTCTTTAACATGCGGGGATTTTTTTGCAATTTGTTCAATTTTTTCTTTTAGTATTTTACCTTTTTTTGCAGCCTGTTCTGCAAGATTTTCTTTTTCAAAGACTTTCAAAGATGCTGTTCCTGCTACGCAGGCAAGGGGATATCCGCCAAAGGTTGAGCCATCAGAACCTTTGGAAAAAACCATATCCATGATTTTTGAATTTGTGATAAATACAGATAGAGGAACAAGGCCACCTGACAGGGCTTTGCCAAGGATAACCCCATCTGGAACAATATCTTCATGTTCAAAGCAAAATTTCTTTCCTGTTCTTCCCATGCCGACCTGAATTTCATCACACACAAGCAAAAGGTCATTTTCATCACACAATTTTCTAAGACCTTTGAGAAAACCCTTTGGAGGAACAATCATTCCACCCTCTCCCTGCATGGGTTCCACAAGGATTCCACAGGTGTTTTTATTAATGGCTTTTTTTACCTGATCAAGGTTACCAAAATCAACAGATACAAATCCAGGGGTTAAAGGACCAAAACCCTCTTTGGATTTTTTGGTTGAAGAAAAAGAGATAACAGAAATTGTTCGCCCATGAAAATTTTTATTAAAAACAATGATTTCCTGTTTACCATCTTTAATACCTTTTTGTCTAAAACCATAATATCTCATTGTTTTGATGGCAGTTTCAACAGATTCCACCCCTCCATTTTTAGGAAGAGCTTTATTTCCATGATTTCCAAATCTTGGGGCCATCTGGGGAGCAAATTTGGCGACTTTGGAAAGGAAAATTCCAAGGGGATCTGTAAACACTACATTGGACAAAACAGAGGCATAATTGCCTGTTAAAGCATCCATGACAGCCTGTGTGATGTCTGGATGGTGATGTCCGGGGTTTGCTGCTGAATATGCTGCAAGGCAGTCAAGATACCTGTTTCCCTTTTCATCTGTGAGCCAGCAGCCTTGTGCATGTCGTACAACAAGATTGATCCTGTCATAATGATGAGCACCATAATTGTCTTCAAGGTTAAAAATTGCATTATCATCTTCACTGGAAAAACAATCAATGTATTGTTTTTTTCTCATTGGTGTCATTTTATACTCCTTTAATTATCCTGTTTTATAATTTGGTAAATTCGTTTTTCATCTTTTGTAAGCTCTGAGTTTTGATCCAGAATTTTTTCCAGGAAACTATGATAAAAATCATGGCGCAGGCTGTCTCGATTTGCCACGATAAACCATCTGTTCCGTGTCCAGTTAATGGGAGAATTATCTTCATTGTCTGCCTCAAAAATTCCAACAAGAGCTTCTTTTTTATCGATTATAATCTCAATGGAACGTCCGCCTATTATTTTTTGCAGATTTTTATGATCAGGGTGAGTCACCTGGATATCAAACTTTTTTTCAATTTTTCCCATGGCTATATAGCGAATTTTCACACCTTTTTTATCAGCTGCAATTAAATATTGGTTCAGATGCCTGTCTGCTTTGGGAAACAAGCGTACATAGATTTCATTCTCTGCCTGTTTGATCATCTCAATGGCTTTTTCCATGACATTGTCATACCCTGTAATTGTCCACACATATTCAACATCATTTTTGGGAGAGGCTTTTGCAATCAGTTCTTCAAATGATTCAATATTGCTGCTGAAATTTCTTTGCAGACGTTTTATAAGCTCATCTGGAGGTAAAGGCGCAAATTGTCCTGAATTAACTTCAACTACATAGCCTTTGGCATTAAGATTTCGTAATACATCATAAATCCTTGATCTGGCAATGCCTGAAATTTTACTCAATTGAGATCCATTTACAGGGTGATTATCTACAAGCGCCATATAGCATGTAGCTTCATATTGTGAAAACCCAAGTTTTTTTAAATTTGAATATGTATCCATTGTGCATCCCAAATAAATTTATCTGACAATACTTAAACATATTGTTGCTACTCTAATAGCAACAATAATAAATATACAATTAATAGTCAAGCTCAAAACAGCATTAAAAAAATATCCCTTTGACACTTAGGCGCTAATCAGGTAAATATTTTATAATATATAAATCAATTTAAAACAGGAGAAGATACATGGCAGGTTTAAATAAAGTTATGTTAATAGGACATCTTGGTAGGGATCCTGAAATCAGATATTCCCAGCAGGGTACGGCTATGGTTAATTTTTCAATAGCCACAAGCAAGCAATGGACTGACAAAAACAGCGGTGACAAACAGGAAAGAACAGAGTGGCACAATATTAAAGTTTTTGGAAGACAGGCAGAAGTTTGTGAAAAATATCTTTCCAAAGGCAGCCAGATTTATGTTGAAGGAGAGTTGCGAACAAGTAATTATGAAAAAGAGGGCCAAACTCACTATTTTACTGAAGTTGTTGTAAATAATTTCCAGTTTCTTGGTGGTAAACAGCAGGACAACCAGGGCGGTGGCAGCAATTATCAAAACAATAGCGGCGGTGGATATCAGCAGCAATCTAATTCCGGAAACAGCAATCAATTCCAAAATCAGACAAGCCCTGGTGCTGAGGGGCAACAACCTGTTCCTGATGATGATATTCCTTTTTAAACAATTTGTTTGTTATAGATTTAAAGCCTGCACAGAAATGTGCAGGCTTTAAAAAACATCTCAACCTTTTTGATAAGTTTTTTTATTTTAATGTATTTCTCAGCTTATCAAAAATATAGTTCTAGTTTTTTATACCTATACCACAGTTTCTCATCTTGTATTCTTTCTTTAAAATTATTATTTTTTATTCAATAAAAATGTTATAGTTTTTCTATTGTTAATGGTATCTCGTTATTTCAAATAGCATTAAACCCATTGCACAATATAACTTACACGAATCATATTTTTTGAATAACTCTTTACATAGAATATGAATATTGTTAATCAAATCAGGATGTCTATACAAAAAAGTCAAGGGCAATAGAATTTGGATTTAAAAAACAAAAGAGAAGAATTTATAGATTATATCAAAAAGCAGTTAACTGGGGTTGATATAAAAGAGAATATGCCTTTTAAACAAAGACCTTTAGATAGAATTTTTACTGGATTTTTATTTCCTATTATTGAGAGCGAATATGGCCTGGACAGCATAGAGGAAGATGATGAACATGACGATGCTGAAACAGAAAAAACTGAAGCAAAGCAGGTTAAAAAACAAAAAAGATATATTCCCCCATCTTCTGCGGGTTTTTCTTTTTTTATTACTGGAGAAAATATAAATCTGCGAATTTTTTATAATGCTGTATGTTATAAAAAAGTTAGCTCTGAACGAGATGAGCAAAATAGACGATTCGTCCAGCAACAGTGGGAAAAAGAAAAGCTTGCTGGTGATGTAAAGGAAAAAGAATTTACTCCAAAAGGGCAAAACCAATAT
>CAZYDL010000046.1:0-15703 GCA_964646305.1 uncultured Desulfobacula sp.
CCTGGAGTTCAAACGGCAATTCACTGATTTCATCTAAAAAAAGGCAACCTTTTTCCGCTGCCTGAAAAAATCCTTTTCTGTGTTCAATAGCACCTGTAAAGGCACCTTTAACATGACCAAACAATTCACTTATAAAATTATGAATTTTTTAATTAAAAGAACTCATTGTCAAGAATCAACGAGGAGAGAGCAATCATACCAATAAGCTTACCTCCATCTTCAACCGGAGCCCTTCTTATACCAGCACGGTTAATCAGGCGGGCAACATAGCGTATGTCCATGTCTGCCGGTACTGTAATGATAGGCTTTGTCATGATTTCATAGACATGCACCTCATCTGGAGATCGTTCAGGAATTATCACGCCTTTGATAAAATCCTGCACAACAAGTATGCCCCAGGCATCATCTATATGTCTTTTTTCCACGAGAAGACATGAAACTTTTTCTAAACGCATTTTAGCTGCAGCCTCTTTTGCTGTAGCCATACCGTCAATGGACACAATTCCCTTGCGCATCACATCCTTTGCCCGTATTATTGCAGTGCTGTCTGCTGCCATAGTTTTTATCCTTATATAAAAATAAATATTATTACTTAAAAATAACTTTCCCGGACTTCTTTTTTAAATTTTTCCATCTGGCTTTCCAGGCCTACCACCTGTTCAATTGGGATCACAAAAGCAATCCCTGTTCCTGGTTTATGAAACTCTCCTGCTTTTTTTATGGTGTCCAAAATTTTGGAAACAAGATGCTCTTCCACTAAAAGCAGAATAATGTCAGTCTGCGCTTCAAGAGAAAGCCCAAAAAAAGTCTTTGCCTCATGGATACCAGTTCCCCTTGCCGGGATGATTGTTGCCCCGGTTGCACCTGCTTTTTTTGCCGCATCAACAATATTGTCAGTGATATCTGCCTTTACCGTGGATAAAATAAGTTTAAACCTCATTGGTTTTCTCCATAAGTTTTATTTTCCGTTTTGTTATCCAGTGCATGAATTGAGCATACCCCATAACAGTAATAATGGGACAAAGACTTGCAAAAGCAATAAGACCAAAACCGTCCATGGCAGGATTCCGCCCAGGCACAGTTGCAGCCAGTCCAAGGCCAAGCGCAGCCACAAGTGGTACTGTTACGGTTGACGTCGTTACCCCGCCTGAATCATATGCCAGAGCAATAATACTTTTCGGAGCAAACATGGTCTGTACAATAACAATCATATAGCCGGCAATAATATAGATATAAAGAGGAGTACCAGTGACAATACGAAATGTACCAAGACTTATTCCAAAAGCAACTCCCACAGCAACTGTAATCCTTAAACCCCATTGTTTGATTGTACCGGCAGATACTTCACTTGCCTTAAAAGCAACGGCAATAAGAGAGGGTTCTGCAATGGTGGTGGCAAAACCTATCATGGCCGCAAAAAGATACACCCAGCCATAGGCTTTCCAATCTGCAATGGCAGCAACTTCATGTGTTCCATAGATAAAGGCAGGATCAGAAAGCTGGGCTGCCATAATTTTCCCCAGGGGGAAAAGAGCTTTATCAAGTCCTGCAAGAAACAGAGCAAGCCCGATTATAACATAAACACCACCGACTATAAGACGACGCAGGTGGGGAATTGGCTGGCGTAAAATGAAAAGCTGAAAAAAAGTAATAAGAATAATGATGGGCAGCACATCCCTACAGGTGAGAAGCAGTATTTTGCTAAAACTATATATGAATTCCATTAAAACCAATCCTTTTTTTATATGAACACTGTTTCAAATCTAAAAATTAATATTCATTACTGGCTGTGGTCAATCCAGACTGCCTTTGGCAGTTATCCAAAAACTATAAGCCCATAACCCATGACAAAAATAATCGGGAGCAGAGAAGCAAATGCTATCAAGCCAAAACCATCTACAAGAGGACTACGCCCCCTGATTGTTGAAGCCAGTCCTACTCCCAAAGCTGCCACCAGCGGGACAGTGATGGTGGATGTGGTAACACCACCCGCATCATAAGCTATCCCAATAATTTCCTTGGGAGCAATGATGGTCATTAGCATAACAATAACATAACCGCCAATGATAAGGTAGTGAACAGGCCAGCCCCTGATGATTCGCATGACACCGATGAGAATGGCAAGCCCTACGGAAAAAGCAACAGACATGCGAAGACCAAAGGCATATTGCTTTAATGATTCTCTGCCCGGATCAATAAGCCCCCCTTGGCCGGCAATCTCTGCAGCTTCCCAGGCCACTGCTATTAGAGCTGGTTCTGCCACAGTGGTGGAAAAACCAAGGGCAAAGGCAAAAACAAGGAGCCAGAATAGACTGCCCTTCCTGGCCAGGGCCTGTGCCATTGCCTCACCTATGGGAAATAAACCCATTTCCAGCCCCTGAACAAACAAGGTGAGTCCAGCCACCACAAGAAGAGCACCAAAAAGGACTTCTCCCATTTGCGGCAAAGGTTGTCTTAAGACAATAATCTGAAAAAATGCAATGACCAGAATAATAGGAAGCAGATCAGTCAAGGCACTCTTAAGTTTTTTCAAAATTATGGAAATAAGCATTTCTCTCTTTAAGATAGAAGATTATAGTTTGTCAAGTCAATTCCCTAACATATGATTTCCAGGCATTGAACACTTGTTGACAAGTTTTTCCCTGACCAATAGTCAATTTGTTTCCACTTAGTCTGTTATTTTTGCAAGTTGTAAAGAAACCTGACACATGGATTTATGCTGTCAGTTTTCTTTACAAAACACTTTTTCCTGTTTTTTCAATAAATTAAGAGTGATAAATTTTGAAATTCTTGTCTGGCATGTATCTTGATATTAAAATCTAATAAATCAGTAAATTAATAAAAGAGCAAGGTGCTATAAAGTGTAAAAAAAAAGAAGACCAAATAAATATGAAAGTGTAAAAAGGAAAAACACAATGGAGCAATCCTTAACAGATCGGAAAGCATTTTATCAGATTTTGGTCAGAAAAATAACTATTTTGATACTGGTAGTCTCTTTTTTCCCTCTGATTCTGACCACAGGACTTCTTGTTTATCGATTCCATATAACATACACTGATAAAATTCAGGCTCATATATCAGAGCTGGTACAGAAACATACCCAGAACATTGACACTTTTTTATCTGAAAAATTAGGAAATATCCAATACCTGTCCAAGCTTTTTACCCACAACCAACATGGGCCTGATGCCTTCCTTGAAAAGCACCTTGCTTTGCTGAAAGATGAATATGGAGATGTTTTTACTGATCTTGGACTGATTAATGAGAAAGGCATTCAGTTTGCCTATAAAGGCCCGTTCAACCTTGAATTTGCTGATTACTCAGATGCCCAATGGTTTATAGAAGCTGTGAAAAAACCTTTTTACATAAGTGATGTATTTGCCGGTTTAAGAGGGCACCCTCATTTTATTATAGCAGTTAAAATTCCTTCAGCTGAATCCTATAATATTATACGGGCAACCATAAATTTTGGGGCATTCAATTCCCTGGTTGAAAGCATTCACATAGGGAAGACCGGCATAGCCTTTATTATCAACAAAAAAGGCCATCTGCAGACCCAGACAAGGGTGGAGTTTGAACAGAGTATTATCACATCAATAGTGGGCCAGAATTATAAAGACTATGAAACAATTTTTTCAAAAAAAAAGGAATCGTCTGGAAAAAGATTCCTGTGCGTAAGCTCCACACTTAAAAACATTGAATGGTTAATGGTATTTCGCCAGGATATAAATGATGCCTTTAGTGAATTATGGAAAACACAGATTCTTACCCTGGTTATATTTATTTTGGGATGCATTGCCATCCTTTTAGTGGCATTTTTACTTCCTAAAAATATAGTAAAACTGATTTCAAAGGCAGATACGAAAAGTGAATCCATGAATAAACAGGTTGTTGAGAGTGGAAAACTTGCCACCATTGGAGAGCTTGCTGCCGGCATTGCCCATGAAATCAATAACCCGGTTGCCATCATGGTGGAAGAGGCCGGCTGGATAGGGGATCTTCTTGAAGAAGAGGATTTAAAAGAGTGTGAAAATTTAAATGAATTCACCCGTGCGCTGGAGCAAATCAATACCCAGGGCAGACGGTGCAAGGAAATCACCCATAAACTACTCAGTTTTGCAAGAAAAACTGATACCACTGTCAACGATGTCCAGATAAATGAAGTGATCACAGAAATGGTTTCTCTCACTGATAAAATGGCCATGTATAATAATATCACCATTGAAACTGACCTGCACGAAGGAATCCCCTATATCAGAATATCACCTTCTGAACTCCAGCAGGTAATTTTAAATTTAATCAACAATGCCATTGATGCCATGGAAAGAACAGGAGGAAAGATTAAAATTGAAACAAAACCCAGTGCAATTGAAAAAGACAACCTGGTGATTGCCGTGGAAGACAACGGTCCCGGCATTCCAAAGGATAATCTTGGCAGGATATTTGATCCTTTTTTCACCACAAAAGCAGTTGGAAAAGGTACTGGGCTGGGGCTTTCGATATGCTATGGAATTATCCAGAAAATGGGAGGAAAAATAGATGTCCACAGCCAGGTGGGTGTTGGAACTAAATTTCGTATCTGGATACCATTCCAGAAAGTGACAGATGAAAATATAGAAAATGAAGATAACAAAACAATAAAGGAGAGCTAAAATGGAAGATGCTAAATTATTGCTCGTGGATGATGAAAAAGGATTTTTAGATACTATTACCAAGCGTCTTGAAAAAAGAAAGCTGAAAGTATGGGCTGTATACAGTGGTGAAGATGCTTTAAAGGAACTTAAAAACAATACAGCCATTGAGGTTGTTGTCCTTGATGTAAAAATGCCTGGTATGGATGGTATTGAAACATTGGTTGAAATTAAAAAACGTTTTCCCCTGATGGAAGTAATTATGCTGACCGGGCATGCCACAGTTGAAACAGCAATCGACGGAATGAAACTGGGCGCTTTTGATTATCTGATGAAACCCTGTGATATTGATACGCTTATAAGCAAGGTCAAAGAGGCAATAGAAAAGAAAAGACAACATGATGAAAAAATCATGGAAGCCCGGATAAAGGAAATTTCAGACCGGATGGTTTAATACAAAGAGGTATCTTATGATCCAAAATGGTAAAGAGGAAAGAATCATAAAAGTTCTGCTTGTTGACGATGAAAAAGGATATATCAACGTTTTATCCAACAGGTTGTCCAAGCGCTCCATCAATGCTACCAAGGCATTTTCAGGCACCCAAGCCATACAGATTTTACGCAAAAATGATTTTGATGTGGTGGTTCTGGACCTAAAAATGGAAGATATGGACGGTATTGAGGTGTTAAAGATAATGAAAAAAATGGCACCCGAGGTGCCCGTGATTTTTTTAACTGGACATGGTTCCCAGGAAGCAGCCAGAGAAGGTATCGCATTTGGTGCATTTGATTACCTGACTAAACCATGTGAACTTTCACAATTAATTGAGAAAATTAAACAGGCCTATCTATACCAATTGAAGGAATCAAAAAAGTCTCATCTATAGTTGAATAATAGCTGATGGTGAAGGAGAAATCATGTTTTTTAAAACAAATGGATTTAAGCTCTGTGCTGCATTGTTAGTTGGTGTTTTTGTTTTTCTGTTGCCCAGGCCTGAAGGAACACAATTTAAGATTACAGGAGATATGGATCAAATACTAATACAAAATGTAAATGAATATTTTGATCTTGTTCCCGATAAAAAAGATGATAATAAATCATATCTTTTAAAAGCAAAAAACCCTGGGACTTTAGAATCCACAGCAAAATTTTTAGGACAAAAAGCAAAGGATTTGAATCTAAATACAATCAAGGTAGATTATGTTGACGGACTTTCGCCAAAGGCAAAAAGATTCCTGGCAATTCTTGCGGTTCTTGTGATTTTATTTGTAGTTGAACCCATCCCTCTGGAAATAACTGCAATCTGTATAGGGGCTTCACTTGTTGTCTTGCAGATAACTGATGTTAAAAATGCATGGGCACCCTATATGCACCCGGTGGTAATCTTTATCATGTGCTGTCTGATTTTTGCCATTGCCCTTGATAAGGCAGGATTAACAAAGCGATTGGGATATTTTATTATTAAAAAAGCCGGGAACAGTGTGGTCCGTTTTACTTTTATTATTTCCATAGGACTTGGGCTTGCTTCATCGTTCATGCATGATGCTGCCGCCGTTGCCGTGGGTATTGTGACCATGCTGCCGCTGATGCGCGCTGCTGGTATTGAACCCCATACCAACACAGCAAAATTCATGATGCTTGCACTACCTTTTGCCTGCTCCTGCGGTGGAATGGGAACCCTTGTAGGTGGTGGACGATGCATGGTCTCTGCAGCTTTTTTAAAAGAGTATACCGGCATTGAAATCACTTTTTTTGACTGGATGTTATATGCCATGCCGGCTGCTATTATAACGGTTCCGGTTGCCGTACTTGTTGTATATTTTGTATTCAGGCCAGACCCGAAATATAAATTACCAACTTTTGATGAAGAGTTAGGGCCTTTGACAACACTTGAGAAAAAGACCTTGACCATTATTGTCACCTCATTTGCCCTCTGGCTGACCAAGGGACTCCACGGCATTGATTATTCTGTAACCGGTATGCTTGGGGTTACTGCCCTTGTATTGTTTAAAGTGTTAAAATGGAGAGATATCAATGATAACTTAGAGTGGGGAACTGCACTGTTTATTTTTGGTGGTGGTATTGCACTGGGCCTTGCCATGGGATATTCAGGTGCTGCCGAATATTTTGCCAATCTCTTCTTTCCTCTAATTCAGGGAAAAGGCTGGCTGGTTCTTTTTATCGGCGTAGGCGTTTTTGGAGCCCTGGTTACAAATGCCATGGCAAATGTTGCGGCTGCCGCACTGATACTGCCCATTGTTATTCCCATGGCACTGCTTGAAGGAGTTGATCCAAGAGTCATGGCTCTTTGCCTTGGTACGGCGACATCATTTGCCATGCTGCTGGTTATTGGATGTCCTCCCAATGCAATTGCATACAGTTATCGGTATTTTAAATCATCAGACTTGACAAAAGTCGGCCTTGTTGCCACACCTATATTATTGACAATACTGGTAGCTGTTGTCTCTGTATGGTGGAAAATACTTGGTCTAATTTAAGGGGAACTGTTGAATGAATAAACGCTGTGATAATATTCGTCTTCTTCTTGTGGATGATGAAGAGGGTTTCAGGGCTGCAATCGCCAGAAGGCTTGCCAAAAGAGGGCTTAATTCACTACAGGCATCCGATGGCGCACAATGCCTGGATATCCTTGGGAAAAACCCCATGGACGTAGTGGTTCTTGATGTCAAAATGCCGGGTATCAGCGGTATTGAGACATTAAGAGCCATCAAGCAGGCTTTTAAAAAAATTCAGGTTATTCTTTTAACGGGTAATGTTGCAATTGTTGATGGAGTTGAAGGAATAAAAGCAGGAGCATTTGATTATTTAACTAAACCTATTGAAATTGACCACCTTGCCAATAAAATCAGGCAGGCCTTTGAAATAGGGCAGTTAGAACTTGAAAAACAAAAAGCCTTGATATACAGGGAAAAACTTGAAAAAAAAATGATTGATACTGACCGGCTGGTATCTCTTGGCATATTATCCACAGGTGTTGCACATGAAATAAATAATCCACTTGCCATCATCAATGAGTCAGCAGGGTTTATGAAACAAGTTATCAATACAGTTGAAATGTCAGAGTTCGGGCAAAAAGATGCATTGATTCTGGGAATAGAAAAAATTGAAAAAAGTGTTAAAAGAGCTCGCAAGATTACCCACCAGCTTCTCGGGCATGTTAAAAAATCCGGATCACAATTTACAAAAGTTAATTTAAAGTCACTTGTGTATGAAATTTTAGGGTTGTTGAAAAAAGAGATTAAAGACAAGCAGATCAATATTAAGTGGGAAACCCAAAATGAAAAAATTATTATATGGAGTGATCCATATCAGATTAGACAGGTTCTGATTAATCTTTTAAACAATGCTGTTCATGCTTTAAAAAAAGATGGTTTTATCTCCATATCTTTCCATGAAATAAAAAATGATGTTATTCTTGAAATTAAGGATAACGGCATTGGAATACCCAAAGATAATTTAAGAAAAATTTTTGATCCCTTTTTTAGTACCAAATCCTTTGATGAGGGCAGTGGTTTAGGTTTATTTGTTGTACATAAAATTATTGATGGGCTTGGTGGTGAGATTGAGGTTACAAGTGAGGTAGGCAAGGGTACCTGTTTTAAAATTAAACTTCCCAAAAAACTTGAAAAAACAGTCAGAGAATAAAAATAATTCAAGGAGAGTACAAATATGATAAAAATACCCGCAAGAGTCCTGATAGTAGATGATGAAAAAGATTTTGTTGAAATGTTTGCCCTGCGCCTGCAAGGTCAGGGAGAAAAAGTGTCCACTGCCCACAGTGGCAAAAAAGCATTAGAAGTGCTGGAAAACACAATTATTGATGTTGTTATCCTGGATATCAGGATGCCGGGCATGGATGGCATTGACACTTTAAAGCAGATAAAACAACTCCATCCCATTGTTGAAGTTATTATGCTGACAGGACATGGATCAACTGAAACCGCAGTGGAAGGGATGAAACTTGGTGCATTTGATTATATGATAAAACCGGCTGATTTTGATGATATAAAGATCAAGATTAAAAATGCCAGAAAACGAAAAGATGAACAGGAAGAGCGAATCCGCCAGGCTGAAGTTAAGCTTCTTTTACGAAGAAGCGGGGATATCTAAAATTTGATATGGCAAGGTATGAACACAAGCAAATGGGTAAAAAGACAGTCACCTTGGGGCAAGAAAAAAGGCAATGAAAAAAATAATAATTCAATTGAGTCTTAAGAACAGGGTCTACCTGATCAATACCATTCTTTTGTGTATAACTGTGATCGGGGCTGTCATCATGGTATGGTACACTTATAAGACTGAAAAAATATTCAAGGATATTGTTGATAAAAATATTGTCCTTTTTCAATCTGCCGAGGCCCTTGGCACATCGCTTGTAAACCAGAAGGGATTTGTGTCATATTATCTTCTGGATGGCAACCCTGCCTGGCTTGATGAATTAAGCAGATACAGGCAGCTTTTTAACAAACATCTTATAACGGTAAAGTCACTTGTGGAAGAAGAATGGGAAAAAAAAAGTGTTCTCCAGATTGAATCCCAATATAAGGATTATGTTATTACCAAAGATAAAGTGCTTGATTTTTATAAAGCAGGTGAAAAGGATAAAGGAGCGTCACTTCATAAGGAAGTAAGACAATATTTCTCTAAAATCATGGCATCATGTGAAGAATTTAAACTATTTCACAGGGATAAAATACAGAGTGCTATTCAAACAAGCAAGACAGCATCCAACCACCTCAGATATGTTGCTATTCTGGCCATTATCACTGTTATTGCCTTAAGCCTCCTGATAAATTATATTTTTGAGCGCCATATACTGGGGCCGATTCGAAAACTGGCAACAGAAGCCGACCGGATAGGAGGCCTTAAACCATCATCAAATGAAGTATCAGCCTTAAAAAAAAGTGTCCACGGGCTGATTGAAAGTGAAGAGCAGACTCATCAGGAATTAGAACGGAACCGCGAAACCATGATGCTGTCGGAAAAAATGGCATTGCTTGGCAAATTAGGTGCTGGAACCGCCCACAGCATTCGCAATCCATTAACATCTGTAAAAATGAGACTTTTTTCTTTAAACCGTTCAAGTAATTTCAGCAAGCACCAAAAAGAAGATTTACATGTTATTTCCAATGAAATAAACCAGATTGTTGAAAATTTTCTGGAATTTGCACGGCCGCCCAAGTTAAAAATGCAAAAAATGAGTCCGTCAATTGTTGTGGACAGTGCTCTTCATCTTTTAGACCAGCGCTTAAAATCCTATGGTGTGACCACAAGACTGATTCGTCATCATCCCTTAGCAAAAACCTCTGTTGATCCGTCACAGCTAAAAGAAGTTATTGTAAATATTATTGTAAATGCCTGTGAAGCTATGGATAAGGGTGGTATGATTATTATCCATGAAGAAAAAAATCATGCTGATCCACAAAAAAAAGTTGATGTGATAAGAATTATAGATGATGGAACAGGAATCTCGCGCAAAGACCAGGGGGAAGTTTTTAACCCTTTTTTTACCACCAAAGACGAAGGGACAGGTCTTGGTTTGAGCATAGCATTTAATATTATAAATGAACATGGAGGATGGCTGGATGTATCCAGTGAGGAAGGTCGTGGAGCATCCTTTGTCATTTCACTGCCCATAAAGGATTCTTAGTATGGATACTATTTTAGTAATTGATGATGATGATCAATTGAGAATCAGTTTTTCCAAACTTTTAAAAGAGGAAAAATATGCTGTTATCAGTGCTGCTTCAGGTGAAGCCGGTATTGAAATTGTTAAAGAGAACTCGTTGGATCTTGTTCTTTTAGATATGCGGCTGCCTGGAATAAACGGGATGGAAACATTTAAGCGCATCAAGAAAATTGATTCAAAACTGCCGGTTATTATCATAACTGCCTATGGTACAACACAAATTGCCATAGAGGCTACAAAAATGGGAGCATATGATTATGTTCTCAAACCATTTGATGTGGCAGATATGCTTACTTTGATTGAACAGGCAATTGAGGCTGGATATTTCATGAGATCACCGGTTAAAATGGATGCTGCCCCGGACAAAGACTCCGGAGATGCCATTATCGGTCAAAGCAAACTCATGCAGAAAGTTTATAAATCAATCGGCAGGGTCTCTCAAACCGATGCTACTGTTTTAATAACAGGGGAATCAGGAACCGGCAAGGAATTAGTGGCCCGGGCGATTTACCATCATGGTATTCGTTCTGATAAAGCCTTTTTAATTATTAATTGTGTAGCCATTCCTGAGAATCTTCTTGAAAATGAATTGTTCGGTTATGAAAAAGGGGCATTTACCGGAGCATTTCAACGCCATATCGGAAAAATTGAGCAGGCAGACGGCGGCACTGTGTTCTTAGATGAAATAGGAGATATGCCCTTGAATATACAGGCCAAAATTTTAAGGCTGCTGCAGGAAAAAAGCATTGAAAGGCTGGGTGGTGAAGAGACTATTCCCGTTGATGTCCGAATTATTACAGCAACAAATAAAAACCTGGAGCAGGCAATTGACCAGAATAAATTCCGGGAGGATTTATATTTCCGTTTAAAAGTTGTGACAATAGAACTTCCTCCATTGAGAGACAGACAAGAGGATATCAACCATTTGATCTCATATTATATGGTTAAATTCTCCAAAGAATTAAAAATGGATAATCCTGGTATTCAGCAAGAGACTTTAAATCACCTGAATCTATATGACTGGCCGGGAAATATTAGAGAGCTGTTAAACCTGATCCAGAAAGTTCTTATCTTTAACAGAGGAGCTCCAATTTCCATAACTGATCTGGAGCAGGTCTTAAATAAAAAAGAAAAAATTAAACCCCATGAAAAAATCCAACAGCATGATATTAAAGAGTGGGTCAAGCAAACTTTATCTGGATCACCAGGAAATTACAGTTTTGATAATTTCATTGACACTATTGCAAGTATTGTTATTGCAGAAACTTTAAAGTTAACAAATGGGAACCGTTCCAAGGCTGCTAAACTGCTAAGTATCTCAAGACCAACTCTCCATGCTAAAATAGACAAATATAATATTAAGCTTAAAACTGAAATTTCAAATTCTCCATAAATATAAAAGATATCCATGAAAAAATCATTTGCCAGGATGTACACGCTGATTAGGAGTTCCTGGCAGGAGTGCCTTGCTACTATCAACGACTTCTGCTATCTTTTTGCATCAAAAATCAATATTTAATTTTAAATTATTAACCTTATAAAGGTAGATATGAGCCCCATATTAACACTTGTGAACATAAGTATTTTCATCATAAGTTCATTTTTTTTAACTCTTTTATGCATATCTTCCTTTATTGAAAAAGAATACAGAGCAGCCTTTATAGCTTTTATCTCCTGTACATTGAACGCTCTTTTATGGATATGCTTGCTTCAAGCTTCCAACTATTTTCAAACAATAAATCTTGTTGTTGTTCTCATGTTTTGCCTGTTTGCCATGATTTCCATGGTAAAATTTTTCCCCAAAAAAAACATGTCCAAGCGAGACATATCAAAGGCAGAGCAATATGATGAAAGAGATACCATGTTTGCGAGAAATAATATCCAATATCATCCAAATTTAATGGAACAATATTATCTAATGCATCCTGAAAACGGATCAAAAGACAGACAAATTCATCAAAAACCTGAGTTTGGAGATAAAGAGCAGGTGTTTCACGATCTTTATACTGCACCCTGTTTTGAGGCTGCCTTTAAATATCTCCAGGAATCCATACCCCTGTCTGATGGAAAAACAGCAAAACTAAAAATCAATATAGATCCAAAACAATTTTCTCAAACCATCAGTGATCTTGGTAAATTTTACGGAGCCTGTGATATTGGATTTTTAAAACTTCTGCCCCATCATTTTTACAGCCATAAGGGCAGACATGAAAAAGGGTGGGGAGAAAAGACAGATCAGACATATCAAACTGCCATCAGCATTGTGGTTCCCATGCGAATTAAGATGGTCAAAAAAGGACCAACATCCTGCATGCTCCAGGAATCTGCCCAGAAATATGTGGAAGCCGCTAAAATATCAAATATTATTGCAGGCTATATCCGGCAGTTTGGTTACAGAGCAAGGGCACACAATGATGGGAACTATGATGTTTTATGTGTGCCCATAGCTGTTGAATCCGGTTTGGGAGAACTTGGACGCATGGGAATTTTCATGCATAAGATCCATGGTCCATGTGTCAGGCTTGCTGTTGTAACAACTGACCTTGAGCTGCCAGACTCATCACACCTAAAACCATTTTACGCGTGGCCTTCAGGTTATATGGGAGAATTTTGCAAAATCTGCAAAAAATGTGCAGACAATTGCCCTTCAAGCTCAATCACCCATGGTGATGAAGCTTTAAGCCGTAATTTCAGGCATTGGTCAATACAGCAGGAGCAGTGCTATTCATACTGGAAAACCATTGGGTCAGACTGCGGCATCTGCATTGCTGTATGTCCCTATACAAAGCCTGATACATTGATCCACAAATTTGTAAGATTTTATATTTCACGTAATCCCCTGAACCAGAAGATTGCTCTTTTCATGGATGATCTTCTCTATGGCAGATATAAAAAAATAGCAAAAATCAATCCTGAAAAAATACTGCCATAGGAATGAATATAGTGTTTACCAGGTTTATTGCTCAAATACGATTTTAACATCAAGGGCGATCCATTCGCCATCACTGAATACTATGGGGTTGATATCAAGCTGAGTTAATTTTTCACCAAGATCATGGGCAAGCATTGATACCTGGAAAATTGTTACGGCAAGTTTTTGCTTATCAAGAATTATACCCCGGAAATTATCAAATATTGGAGATAATTCAAGCTCATCAATCATATCCATGGCTTCTTTCACAGAACATGGTACAAGCCGAAATGAAGTATCCTTGTATATTTCTGTAAGAATTCCCCCTGCTCCTACCATTATGGCATGCCCAAGAGCTGGATCTTTGATAATTCCGATGATAAACTCAGGTCCCGTAAAATCAGTCTGATTTTCAACAAGGATATTTTCATTGGGAAAGCGCTGCTGCATTTTTATAAAATTATCCTTTACACTTTCCCTGTCATTATTCAGCAAAACACCCTGTAGTTCTGTTTTATGCAATATTTTCGAAGAGCAGACCTTTAATACATAGGAAAGAGAAATATTTTTTATATCAGATTTACTGTCATCAAATGTGTCAATATTAAACGTATCCTGGGGTCCAAACCTTTGACCATCAGGTATCTTGATAGAATAAACACTTACAAGTTTTTTAGCATCAAATTCATCAGGATTGTTTTTATCAGCAATGCTGTCAAACCACACCTTTAATTTATCTTTCATGGTTTATATCTCCTGAATCAAGAAATTCCTGTATCTTTTTTCTCTGTACAAGGAATCTTGCAGCCCGTACAGCTCTGCCAACAGAAGGATATGCTGCAACTCCAGCATAGTATAGATTCTTAATGCTGTTATCTGTAAAAGGCCCGTACTTGGTAAAAACAATTACAGGTTTGGACGATTTTTTAATTTTTTGGGCAATTATATCAATAAGATTTTCTGTAATTCCAGGAGGAGCAAAAAAAGCAATGCAGATAATAATATCCACGCCTTTATCTGCAATCAAAGCATCAAGACTTAAAGAAAACATCATGTCATCTGCACTTGCAGTGATATCAACCGGGTTTTCACAGGCGGTAAAAGGGAATGTAGAATCTTTAATTTTTATTTTGGTGGTTTTAGAAAGCCTTGCCATTTTTAAGGGCGCCCTCTTGTCTTCATTTTCAATAAAATCCGTACACATGACTCCGTAACCACCGGCAGCTGTTAAGACAGCCACACGGTTTCCAGGCGCTCCGGGCAGCATTGAAAGAACTTTGGTGGCATCACAGAATTCTTCATCATCATAAACCCTTTGAATCCCAAATTGTTTAAATGCTCCATCTATGACATTATCAGAACCTGCAAGCTTTCCTGTATGGGAACTTACTGCACTGACAGCAGTTTTAGTTCTCCCGGCTTTTAAAACCACCACGGGTTTATTTTTTGCAACTTCTTTTGCAAGTTTTAAAAAATGCCTGCCCCTTTCAATATTTTCAAGGTAAAACCCAAGGCAATTGGTTTTTTCATCCTTGGCAAAATAGTGAAGAAAATCAATTTCATCAAGGTCGCATTTATTACCAAGGCCCACAAAGGCCCGCATGCCATAACCTGTATTGGCAGCATATCCAAGGGCTTCGACACCAACAGATCCGCTTTGAACAATGCAGGCAACCCTGCCGTTTCTATCCAGAGCCTTATCACCATGCTCAACAAAAATAGTATCAATATTTTCGTCTGGCAGGAATATGCCAAGGGAATTAGGTCCAAGGATATTAATATTATGCTCTTTTGCAAGTTCTTTTAATCTGCTTTCCAGCTCAATGCCAATATCTCCCACTTCTGCAAATCCGCCTGCAACAATGATATAATTTTGTATATTTTTTTTAATACACATTTCTACGGATTTCACTGAAGCCCTGGCTGAAATAGTAATTATTGCAAGGTCAATATCATCGGGCAAAAAAGAGATATCAGTGCTGACTTTATGACCTTCAATAACTACTTCCTTTGGATTTACAGGAAACAGTCGCCTCCTTGAATTTAATAATCTTCTAAAAACAATACCCCCAACCTTTTCCTTGGAATTTGAAGCACCAATTACAGCTATTTTTTTGGGATTAAGTAATTTTTCTAATAATTTAATTTTATCCATAACTTTTTATATTATTCTGTCAATGCATAGTCAACTGGATATTTGCCGATATTACCCATAATCAGTTCCAGGATGATTGCCTAAAGGGTGCTGGATGGAACATTGCAACAAGTTTTAAGCTTCCTTCAGGCAAACAAACCTTCCACTCAAAGGGGAAGCACAATTTTGAATGGTTAAGTATCTGGAAAATTAGCATGTATGCTAGTCTGGTTGATGTTTTAGGTTTGTGAGAATTTGGGGTATATTCGGGAAATTTGACAGCAGGGCTATAATCAAATATATTATTAGCCAGCAA
>CAZYDL010000047.1:0-15547 GCA_964646305.1 uncultured Desulfobacula sp.
GTGTGATAAAACCAATAATTCCTCTGACACCTGGGATTTGAAATTTTTTTGCAGGGCCGTCATTAACCATTTTTTTAACAGGAATCAACTTGCCAAATTCAGCTTCAATTCTATTTTGAATTTCCTTTGTTAACACCTGCTGCTGTTTCTCAACTGCTGAATCGCCCATGGGCATATATTCAATAAATCTGATGTGAAACGGATATTTAATTGTCAAGGCTGCAAGATCAACCACCTCATCATCATTTATTCCCCGTAAAACAACAGCATTTATTTTTACGGGTGATATCCCAAGTTCATGGGAGGTTAAAATACTTTCCCACACACGTTGGAATCTGTCCCGGCCTGTTATCCTGGTAAATTTTTCAGGATTTAAAGTATCAAGACTGAAATTAAGTCTTTTAATGCCAAGCAAGCTTAGTTTTTCTATTTTTTTTCTATTTAATAATGCCCCATTGGTTGTAATGGAGATATCATTAAGGCATTGAATGGCACATAATTGCTCTAAAAATGAAAAAATCCCCTTTCTTACAAAGGGCTCTCCTCCTGTGATTCTTATCTTGGTGATGCCAAGCTCACAGGCAAGTTTTGTGATTTTTAAAATTTCTTCATACCGTGCAATTTTTTTATGTTCAATCACTGAAAAAGGAGAAGCAGGAACACAATATTTACATCTGAAATTACACCTGTCAGTCACTGAAATACGAAGATAATTTATGGTTCTATTGCCGGCAATCATTTGCTTTTACCTTCATAGTATGTCAGCAGCGCATCCACAAGACCTTGAATGGTATATTCTTTGGCCTCAATATCTAATTTTATATTATTGGACTTTATAGTATCTGATGTTATGGGTCCGATACTGGCTGTTACTATTTCTTTTAATAAGTTGTCACTATCCTGTGAATCAAGCAAAGACATAAAATTTGATACAGTGGAAGAGCTGGTAAAGGTTATTGCATCAATTTTATTCTTTTCAAGAAGAGTAATTAACTGCTCTTTTTCTTTGTCATCTAAAAGTGTTTCATAGGCAATAATTTCATCAACTTCAGCGCCCATTTTTGTCAACTCCTCGGGCAGGATGGTTCTGGCTTTTTTTGCCCTGGGAAGCAATATTTTCTTATTTTTTATTTCAAATCTTGAGAAAGCATCAATTACACTTTCTGCTCTATAGGTTTCAGGCAGTATATCACTTATGATACCATAATCTTGCAGTCTTTCTTTGGTAACAGGGCCAATACATGCAAATTTCAGATGGCCTAAGATCCTTACATCCTTTCCCATATCAAATAAAATATCAAAAAAGAATTTGACTCCATTGACACTGGTAAAAACAAGCCAGTCATAATTATTTATATTTTCAATGGATTCTTTCAAGGGTTTTATATCTTCAGGCGGAGCAATTTTAATGGTTGGTATTTCAATACATTGTGCTCCAAGTTTTGATAATTTTGATACAAGATCGCTTGCCTGGGACCGGGCCCTTGTGATGACAATGCGTTTTCCAAACAGAGGTCTTTTATCAAACCATGCAAGTTCATCTCTTAAAGACACCACATGACCAATGATTATAATTGCAGGTGATTTGAGTTTTGCTTTTTTAACCTGTTCAACTATTGTTTCAAGAGTTCCTGTGACGGTCTGCTGCTTTGCAGTAGTTCCCCATCTGACAAGAGCAATTGGTGTGTCTGCTGGTTTTCCATGTAAAATAAGTTGTTTTGTAATGTTTTCAAGGTTTTTAACTCCCATTAAAAAAACAAGGGTTGCATTGGATTTGGCATAGACATCCCACTGCATACTGGTCTCTTTTTTATCTGGATTCTCATGGCCTGTTATAAAAGATACAAAGGAAGTATGATCCCTGTGTGTCACGGGAATACCAGCATATGCAGGTGCTGCAATGGCTGAGGTGACACCTGGAATTATTTCATAGGACACACCATAACTTAAAAGCATCTGGGCTTCTTCACCACCCCTGCCAAAGACAAAGGGATCTCCGCCTTTAAGACGTGCTATATTAAGTCCAAGCTTTGCTTTGTCCACAAGAAGCTGATTGATTCCATCCTGGGAAAGGGTATGATCCCCCCCCTTTTTACCAACATAGATGATCTGGGCATCTTTTTTTGCATAATCCAGTAAAAATGGTGATGCAAGATAGTCGTAAACCACAAGATCTGCATTTTCAATACACTCTTTTGCCTTGATTGTTAAAAGGCCGGGGTCACCGGGGCCTGCACCAATTAGATAAACCTTGCCAGTCTTATCAGCCATTTGAATTTAAAGCCTCCAGTATTTTTCTGCCGCCTTTTTCAAGTATTTTATCGGCAAGTATTCTCCCTGAATTTTCAACCTTATCCACTGGGGAAATAATTTGTTCTTTAATGAGTTCTTTACCATCTTCCGATGCAACAAGTGCAGTTAAGATAATCTTTTTGTCTGCAATTTTGGCAAAGCATGCCACAGGAATATGGCATGAACCTTCTATCTGTTTTAAAAAGGCTCTCTCTCCTGTAACACATATCCTTGTATCATAATGATCAAGTTTTTCCATTATGGGTGCAATATCATCATCATTGTGTCTTGTTTCAATGCAAAGAGCCCCTTGCCCCACGGCAGGAAGCATTACATCCTCATCAAGATACTCGGTGATTTCATCTGCCTGTCCCAGCCGTTTAAGGCCAGCAGCCGCAAGGACAATGGCATCATATTCCCCGGATTTAAGTTTTTTTATCCTTGTGTCCAGGTTCCCTCGAATGGATTTTATTATCACATCAGGTTTAAGATGCTTGATTTGAGAAGCACGCCTTAAACTTGAAGTACCGATAATACAATCTTTTTTATAATCTGCCAGCAGACAATAGTTTTTTGCTATTAGCACATCAAAGGGGTTTTCCCTTTCTGGTATTGCACCAATAACAAGCCCTTCAGGCAGCAGGCCAGGCATATCTTTCATGCTGTGGACTGCAATGTCTATTTTATTGTTTAAAAGATCATTTTCAATCTCTTTTACAAACAACCCTTTACCGCCCACCATGGCAAGTGGTCTGTCTGTTATTTTGTCGCCTGTTGTTTTAATGATTTTTAATTCAACATTAATATCTGGGAAAAGGCGTTTAATTTCTGATTTTATAAAATTTGCCTGCCACAAGGCAAGTTTACTGCCACGGGTTCCAATACATATTGTTTTTTTCATAAAATTTTATCCAACCCCGCAGGAAGAACAATTTGAAGAAGAACAGCTGCCACAGGCAGATGAACCAGCTGACTTAACCGTAGTTTCACCGGTCGGCCCGGAAGATTTTGAAATAAATCCACATGCTGACATGAGTCGGGAGAGATTCTGGCTGTCACATGATGGACATTCCGGTGTTGAACCGCCCATAACAAGAACCTCAAAGCTCTTATTGCAATCATTACATTTATATTCATAGATTGGCATTTTTTTACCCCATCATTATTTATATTTTTAAACACACCAATATAAGGATTTAATTGATGATTTTCAAGTCCTGTTGCATAACAAAATTAGTATGGCGGATTTTAAAAATTGTTTGCTTTGCACTCCTGTTTATGATTCTATAAAATCTATTGTGATGAATAAAAATAATTTGGGGAAAAATACTTTTTATGAAAAAAACAATATTTCTTTTTTTATCACTATTGCTGGTGCAATATATTATTCCATATACACTCCATGCAGACTCAACTATTAAAGTTGGAATATATAATAACGAACCATTGGTCTTTGCTGATAAAGATGGCAAAGGCAAAGGTTTTTTTGCAGATATTATAGAATATATCGCCTCCAGAGAGAAGTGGCAAATTGAATATGTGACAGGAACCTGGAAGCAATGTCTTTCAAGGCTTGAAAACAATGAAATTGATATTTTATGTGTTATTGCTTTTTCCAGGGCAAGAGATAAGATTTTTGATTTCAATAAAGCAAACCTGTTGACCAACTGGGGGCAGGTCTATGCACCGGTTAATTCTGATATCAAAACCATTACTGATATAGCCGGAAAGAAAGTAGCTGTCTTGAAAAATGATATCCATTATAAAGCTTTTACTAAAATCATGGATAATTTTGCAATAGACTGTGATTTTATTGAAACTGATGACTACCATTCTGTTTTAGATCTTGTTTCCCAAAATCAGGCGGATGCAGGTGTTGTCAACCGGTTTTTTGGAATGAAAAACAAAAATAAATATCATGTTGATAAAAGTGGAGTTATTTTTAATCCAATTAAAATGCATTTTGCTGTGCCTGAAGGGAAGAGTAAAGAACTTCTCTCTACCATTGACAGACATATTGTCAAATTAAAGGAGATTGAAGGATCGGTTTATTATAGCTCCTTGGAAAAATGGTTTGGGGCTGTTTCCACAAAAAGGGTGGTCCCGGCATGGATTAAATGGATTCTTTTTTCTGCATTGGGAATCATAATACTGTTTTTTTTCGGGAATCTTATTTTAAGGAACAGAATTAATATTAAAACAAAAGACCTGAACCATGAACTGGAACGTCGTAAAACAGCTGAGAAAGCTTTAAAAGAAAGCAGAGAAGAGTATCGCCTGTTAATAGAAAATCAATCAGACATGGTAGTCAAAGTTGATCTTAAGGGAAGATTTCAATTTGTCAGCCCCTCCTATTGTGAAATGTTTGGAAAGACAGAAGAGGAGTTGATTGGTAAAACTTTTATGCCGCTTGTTCATGAGGAGGATAGAGAGAGCACTGCAAAAGAGATGGAATCTTTATATCATCTTCCGCATACTGCCTATATAGAACAGCGGGCAATGACAAAAGATGGGTGGAAATGGCTTTCCTGGATGGATACAGCAGTGCTGGATGAAAAAAAGAGAGTTGTTTCCATTATAGGAGTAGGAAGGGACATCACCGATCGTAAGCAGGCAGAAGAGATCAATAAAGCACTTTTCAGCGTTTCCAATGCAGTTAATACCACCCAAAAATTAAAAGACCTTTTCCTTTCCATTCATCATTCAATAGGCCGCATCATTGATGTTACCAACTTTTTTATTGCCATGGTGGATGTTAAAAAACACACTCTGCATTTCCCATATCACGTGGATACAGCAGATGATGATTTTGCTCCAATCACAAATTTTGATCCAGGTGATTCTTTAACAGGCCTGGTTGTTTCTCAACGCAGACCTCTTTTATTGAAAAAAAAAGAACTTGAAAAACGAGCCGGGAAAAAAGGAGTCTGGGGCCCTGTACCTCTTATCTGGATGGGGGTCCCTTTGATGATTAAAAGTGAAGTTATAGGAGTGGTGGCTGTCCAGAGTTATTTAAATGAAAATCTTTACGATGAGCAGGATTTGCGTTTGCTCTCAATGGTCTCGGAGCAGATATCACTGGCCATTCACCGTAAACGTGCTGAAGAGGTGTTATTGGAAAGTGAGAAAAAATACAGGCATCTTTTTAAAAACGCTCCAGCAGGCATTTATGAAATTGATTTTATTAAAGGAAAATTCATTGATGTAAATGAAGTCATGTGCAGATATTCTGGTTATTCAGAAGAAGAATTTTTATCCCTGAATCCACTGGATCTTTTAACGGAAGAGAGTAAAAGCACTTATATAGAAAGACTTGAAAAACTTTCCACAGATGAAAATATTGATCACAATATTACATATAATATCATCAAAAAAGATGGTCAGATGATAAGTGTGTTTCTGAATAGTGATTTTATTTATGAAAACGGGCAATTGGCAGGTGCAAGGGTTGTTGCCCATGATATTAGCCAGCTTAAGCAGGCAGAAGAGTCTTTAAAGAAAAGTGAAGCACGATATCGTTTAATTGCAGAAAATGTTGCTGATATAATATGGACAACGGATATGAATTTTAATTTTACTTATATCAGCCCTTCGATATATCCTATGCGGGGATATACAGTTGAAGAAGCCATGAAGCAGACACTGGAGGAAGTCATTCATGCAGAATCGCTTGAAAAGATAATGGATTTATTCATTAAAACTATCAACCTTATTGAATCCGGTGATGAAGAAGGCTTTAACCCTGTTGAGTTTGAAACAAAGCAATTGTGTAAAGATGGCTCTGTTATCTGGACCAGCAATAATGCAAGGATCTTATCTGACTCCAAAAAACAGCCGGTAAGCATACTTGGAATAACACATGACATTACCGATCGCAAACAGGCGGAAAAAGACAAGATAGAGGCACAGAAAATTACTGCGGAACAAAATAAATTAGCATTAGTCGGCCAGATAGCTGGAAAGATGGCCCATGATTTTAATAATCTTCTGGGCATTGTTATTGGCAATGCTGAGCTTGCTCTTCTTGATTGTAAAGATTCACAAATACGAAAAACTCTGGAATTAATTTTTGAACAAACCATACGCGGGAAAAACCTGACGAAAAACCTTGTTGCCTTTGCCAAAGATCAGGAACCCAAACAACATTTTTTTTCGATTAATGAAAAAATCGGACTTGTTCTGAGTCTGCTTAAAAAAGATCTTGAGGGAATTGATGCTGTCAAGGAGGATGGTCTTGGAATACCGGAATTGCTTGCTGACCCGGGAATGATCGAGCATGCTCTTGTCAATCTTATACAAAATTCAATCCATGCAGTAAGTTTAGTTGAGCAGTCAAGGATAATTCTCAGAACATCTCATGGGGAAAAAAATATTTATATTGAAATTGAGGATAATGGATGCGGTATTCCTGAACAAGCCCTTGAAAGAATATATGAGCCTGCTTTTACAATGAAAGGAAGCAGTGATACAGCAGGTTCATATAAACCCGGTATTAAGGGAACCGGCTATGGAATGGCCAATGTGAAAAAATATATTGAACAGCATAAGGGCAATATTGAAATTGATTCAAAAGTTGGAAAGGGTACAAAAATCACAATCAGTCTCCCTGTTATGAAAAAAGAATTAACTGACAAAGAGAAAATAGAAATCCAGAAGAAAAATTTTTATTTGAACAAACAGATCCTTCTTGTGGAGGACGAACAGGCGATTTCAGACGTGCAATATAAAATACTAACCCATGAACCATGCAATCACAAAGTTGATATCGCAGCTACCGGCCAGATGGCTCTTGACCTGTTTAACAGGAATAAATATGATTTTATAAGTTTGGATTATGTTCTTTCAGGTGAACTTAATGGAATGGATGTGTATAAACATATCAGGCAGATAAACAATACCATCCCAATACTTTTTGTATCAGGAAATTTAGATTTTTTAGAATCCATTAAAGAGTTGAAACAAAAAGATTCAAATATTGACCATCTGTCAAAGCCCTGCCAGAATAAAGATTATGTAACTGCCATTAATGACCTGCTGGGAAAAACATAGGTTAATGGAAGTCAATTATGCATCAAGGGTAATCTGGGTGATTTCATTGTGCGATCCCAACCTGATGGGCGGTCCCCAGCAGCCGGTACCCTGGTTGACATATAGTCTGGTTCCCTGATATTCATAAAATCCTTTTAGATAGGGCTGCTGCAAATAAACAAAATAATTGAACGGCCAGATCTGCCCTCCGTGGGTATGACCTGCCAGCACAAGATCTGTTCCAAAGTTTGAGGCTTTTTGAACAGCTATGGGTTGATGTGCCAGAAGAATTTTCTTTTTATCGCTTTTAAGCCCAAAAAGTGCTTTTTTAAAGTCGGCAGCATGTCTCTTCCCAAACCTTTTTCCTTCATGGTCTGTAACCCCTGCAAGATAAAAATAATCACTGCCTCTTTTGATTTTTATATTTTCATTATTTAAAACTGTGATTCCCATTTTTTTAATTGCAAGTGTCCACTCTTCCACACCAGAGTAATATTCGTGATTGCCTGTGACAAAATAGATTCCTTTTGGGGCTTTAAGTTTTTTTAAAGGTTTAACCTCCTGTAACAGCTTTGCAACTGAACCATCGGCAATGTCGCCTGTTATGGCAATAAGGTCAGGCTTTAAATTATTCACCTGATCAACTATGAGCTTAAGGGTTTTCCCTGACATCATCTGTCCGATATGAAGATCAGAAATCTGAACAATTTTAAATCCTTTAAAAGTTTCAGGTAAATTTTTTAGCAGCACATTGTATTTTTTTACAATTGCAGTTGAATAATAATTTTTTACCCCTATACCCGATGCAATAAAAACAGTTGCAGAAGCGGCAGTTGCAAACATTGTTGAAACAAATTCTCTTCTTTCCGGATTTATAACTCCTTTGCCTGCCCAGGTTAATTTATGGAAAAGGTAGGGTACAATTTTTATTATATCCATTGAAACCAGCAAAAAAAATAATAACATCATGGCTCCTATCCAGAAATAGGATAACCATAATAGGGGGAATGAATATTTTACAGATGCAATCTTATCAACAAAAAGAGCCAGGGGAAATGATATTGCCAATGCAATGAGTAAATAAGTTCCTGTATTGTGGTAAAGCCTGCTAAAACCAGTATCTCTGATAAGCCTGAGCCATAAATAATAATGTATTGACAAAACTATTATGGTTGATACAGAAAGGAAAACTATGAAAATTAAAGCCTTTGACATCTATGCAGTTTTAATGTTGTCTTCAAGGGTATTTTCTATCTTTCCCTGGATTGTTCTCAATCGTTTTTGAAATAATTTATTGTCAGGTTCAAGGTTGATACTGTTTTCAGCAAAACTGCGGGCAATATTCAGATTCTTGTTTTGAAGATCAAGTGATCTTGCATATCCCGACAAAGAGACTGCATCTCCAGGATTGATTTTAATGGCTTTATTAAATTCCAATCCTGCTTTTTCAGGAAGTTTGTCCCTAAGATAAATTTCACCTTTCATTCTAAAAGCCAGTCCTGATTCGCCATTGATTCTGCCTGCTGTTTCAAGATGGGGCATTGCAAGTCCAGGGCGATCTTTTTTTATCAATAACGATCCCAGGAGAAGTTCAACTTCAAAAACTATTGAATTAATTCCATGGGCTTTTCGCAAATAAATAATTGCTTTGTCAAGATCTCCTTCAATTTGATTGAGAAGACCTATATTGTAAATTACCATTAACTCGTTGGGGCTGATTTTAATAGCCTTTTCAAATTCAAGTTTGGCTTTTTCAAGTTCTCCTATTACACCAAAACAGACCCCGAGACTATTGATAAGGTTAATATTATCAGGTTCAATCTCAAGACCTTTCTGGTATTCTTTAAGCGCCAGTTCACATTTGTTTAACTGGTAAAGCCGGTCGCCGCTGATATTTATTGATGTGGCATCAAAATGAATCAATGTGTCAGGCCCGAAAAAAGCTGCATGATCTATAGCTTTAAGGGCATTTCCCAAAACGTGAGATTTTGAAAAATCGTGATAGGGAAATTTTGCAATTCCAATTAAAATATTGGCTTTAAGGGCCGCTGATATTTTCTCTTTTAAAGAAATAATCAGTTGAGAGGCTTTTTCATCATTTTTATAATCCCAGAAGGCAATAATAAAGGAAGTATTGCTCAAACTTTCCCATATACCTCTTTTTTTGCCGCCTTTTTTATTTTTGAAAATTGAATTAAAAGTCTCTTCAAAAATTTTATTTGATTTTTCCTGTATGGATTTAGGTTTCTTGTTTGATTTGACCTTATTGGAAATTTGGATCACTGCGCATAAAATTTTTTTCTTAGGAGTTCCATCTTTTAAAATTCGATTTTCAAAGGTTTGAATCTGAATGGTTTTTTCCCAGATAAGATCGGAAAAATATTTTTCAGGAGGGTTGATATCAAAATCATCAGAATCAGTTTTCAGAAAATGAATTTCTTTTGAAGAGAATTTATTTGTCATTTTTTTTCAATATCCTGGACAGGGTTGATGAGATTATTATATCCTGACCCCCTTGAATTGTTCTTGGGTCAAGAATATATTTATTATCTTCTATTCTGCCTATAATGGCAGGAGTTGACATACGCATCTTGATTTCGAGTCTTGAGACTGACATGTTTTTGGGCTGAATGGTAATACATCGGGTGGCAAGGTTGAGTTGGGGAAATGATCCTCCTCCGGGTCTTGAATCCATATCCACAAGATTAATATCAGCAAGAAGGCCTATCTCTTTTTGAATGGTTTTCAATAAAAGATCTGCTTTTTTACAGATCTCTTTAAATGGTATTGTCAGCATCCTTAAAGTAGGTATTTGTTTAATTGCTTTTTTTTCGTCTCTATAAAGTTTTAAGGTGGATTCAAGGGCTGCAAGGGTCATTTTGTCAATTCTTAACGCACGGGTTAAAGGATTTGCTTTTATTTTATCAATACTCTCTTTTTTCCCGACAATGATGCCTGCCTGGGGACCTCCAAGAAGTTTATCTCCGCTAAAGGTTACTATATCAGCACCCGAGCTAACTGAATCGGCAATTGTGGGCTCAAAAGGCAGACCGTATTTTGAAAAATCAATCAATGTGCCGGATCCAAGGTCCTCCATAACCAGGACATTTTGATCTCTTCCAAGCTTTACCAGATCGTTTAAATTAACACTTGCTGTAAAACCTTCAATTGTATAATTACTGGCATGAACCTTTAAAAAAAGTCCTGTTTCGCCACAAACAGCTGCTTTATAATCTTTGAGATGTGTCCTGTTTGTTGTGCCTACCTCTTTTAAAATACATCCACTTTTGGACATTACATCGGGTATTCTGAAAGAGCCGCCGATTTCAACAAGTTCTCCCCTTGATACAACAACCTGTCTGTTTTGTGCAATTGTATTTAAGGCCAGGAACACAGCTCCGGCATTGTTGTTAACAGCTATAGCACTCTGGGCTCCTGTTAATTCACAGATAATTTCATCAATGGCTTCATATCGGATTCCTCTTTTACCTGTTTTGATATTCATCTCAAGGTTGGAAAAAGATTGTGATATATCCCTTATGTTATTTAATGCATCTTCACATAAAAGAGCTCTGCCCAGATTTGTATGAAGAACAACACCGGTTGCATTTATTACATTGACAAGTCTGGGTTTGATCGTTTGATTTGCACGCTTTAGTGCTTCATCAAGAATAGTTTTATCACAGATATCAGTTTGAATGTCATTTAAAAGGTTTTTTCTTTTATTTTCAAGAGTATGCCGCAATGCATCCACAATCACCTTTCTGGGGACATCAGAAAAAGCAGGTTCTTGTTTTGTTATCTCAAGAAGATGATCAATTCCCGGCAGATTTTTCAGCATTATATGTTGGCTGGATTGTGTCATCTTTTTTTTTGCTGATTTTCCATGTCATTATCAATTGAACCCATGGGAATGGTATCAATCAGTTCAGGAAGATCTGCCATTGTAAGTTTGAGATATTTAAGAGTGTTTTCAAGGTTTTTTGTCTGCATTTTTTCAAGATCAAACCCTGTGTAAAATTTTTCCATGAGAATATTTGCAAGATAGACAATATGGGTAAGCTGTCTGTTCGCCTTTGCTTTTTCCGGTGTGTGGTGAAATTGTATGATTTGGGACAAGCCTTCTGGGAAATTCCATTTTTGTGCAAGAAAAGCCCCTGCTGCACAATGGGTGATACCCAATGTCTTTTTTTCTGCATTTAAAGAGTCTGAATTCTTTTTGCTCAGCTGTCTAAAAAAATAGGGAGCACGGTCTGCAATATATTGATCCAGAATGACTTTGCCGATATCATGGAGCAGGCCTGCTGTATATGATGATTTTATTGAAGGGCTTTTAATTTTACCTGCAATCTTTTCAGACAGGGTTGCAACTCCTATGGCATGGAAAAAAAGCCCACCTTTGCACAGAGAGTAGCCCGATGTTCCTGTCTGGGCAAAATATTCATTTACAGCTGCTGTGATAACAGTTTTAATCAACATGCTTTCGCCCAGAAGAAGCACGGCATCTTTGAGTGATTCAAATTTCACCAGGCCTGCAAAAAGAGCTGAATTGCATAGTTTTAGAGTCTGGCCGGAAAGTACCTGGTCCTTGGCAAGTTCCTTGGTAATCTGTGTAATATCATGCGTCCCTGACTGAAACATTCTTAAAATTTTTAAGGCTGTCTGGGGAATGGGTTTAAGGTGATCAATTGTTTTAAGAATCTCATCCCTGGAAGGAACACTGACAGTGCTCTGTGATTTAAAATCATCTTTTAAAGCTGGAACAATGCTTGCCCTGCCTGAATTTAAGTCCAGTTCAAGTGTGCATGTAAAAAATCCGCCCGTCTCTGATTTAATGGTTTTAATCCTGGAAGCTTTTAGTATGGATGCCACAATTTCCGCAGATCTTCCGCCAATATCAAGGTTTATATCCTGGCGGCTTAGAGGCCCTACAAGGGCACCACCTGCAATGGTGGCTTTTAAATTTTCATGTCGAGCTCCCATCTTAATCATCTTATTGATAAGAATAGGAACTCCAGTGGAAGCATATTTTTCAGGATACTCTACATTATCACTGGAGGTCGGTTCTGGCAGAAGGATATGAATCATTCCACCTGTTTTGGTTGATTTGTCATATAAAGCAAGGCCCACACATGTCCCAAGATAAGCCTGCAAAATTTTACTTTGCGCTTTACCTGTTTTTAACTGGCCAGCTGCAATATGTTCAATGTTTTGATAATTCATTAATAATTTATGTCATATTGATATAAAATAATATTAGATATCATTAATTACCCAAAGGTTTCAACCATTATCTTCGCAGCAGCATATATCTTCAAGGTTTTTTGATTCTTACCGATAAATACCATTATATGCGTTGCAATTCCAGAGGAGAGAATATCCCATGAAAATATTAGATTCCAATATTGCTTTTTCGTCTGAAAATTATTTTAACGAGATGGATTTATCTCTTGAGGAAAAATCAGAAGAGCAAAGTACCAGGCTTATTTATGCAAACCCAATGGATGAATTAAGCAATACTCCACAGATTCTTGTGGACAGGGTCAGCATATCTCAAAAAGAAAAATTTGAATATCAATATAATTACTCTGGAAGTTTAACAGCTAACTCTTCTGTTAAATCACTGGAAACAGATGATATTACTGACCATGAACACCAATATGTAATTGAGAGATTAATTGGGGGCGTTATTGATAAAAATGTTGCCATAAGACATATCAATAGAAAAGAGGATATCATGCTTTCTGACCGAAAAGGTTCAAGAAGCAACAGCTTAGAGCAGGAAAAACAAAACATTCAAGCACAGATGGTTGCAACCCAGGCCGTGAACATGAAACTCATGCAGACTAATATACATTTTGAAGAAGAAAATATTCAATTTGCATCCACAGGAGAGGCAACAACTGAAGATGGAAGAGTGATAAATTTTTCCCTTGATATCTCCCTTGACAGGTCATTTTTATCAAGGAGAGAAGAAAAAATAATTGTTGAAACATGGCAGGAGAGAATTGATTTGACTGATCCCCTGGTGATCAGCCTGGATGGAAAAATTCCACAGCTTTCAGATGCCACATTTGAATTTGATCTTGACAGCGATGGGGAGATGGAAAATATAAGCTTTGTAAACCCTGGAAACGGGTTTCTGGCTTTTGATAAAAACAATGATAATATAATCAACAATGGATTTGAGCTTTTTGGACCCGGCACTGGAAATGGCTTTGAAGAACTTGCTGTCTTTGATGAAGACCGCAACCAATGGATTGATGAAAATGATGCTGTGTTTTCACAATTATCTGTGTGGACAAAAGATGCAAAGGGTGAAGATTTACTTGTTTCACTCAAAGATGCAGGCATTGGTGCTATCTCACTTGCAAACGCAGCCACAACCTTTAATATGACTGAATCTGACAATACTTTAAAAGGCCAGCTTAAAAGTACTGGTGTATTTCTTTTTGAAGATGGGCGTACAGGTTCCATTCACCAGATTGATCTTGCAGATCAAACACAGAATATATTAGATAAGCAAAACTCTCAAATTTCACCAGGTAGAGACCTTAAGTCACAATTCAATGTTCCCCCATTTTTTGTTGCTCCGGTTTTGACAGGCACACAGCAGTCTATGGCAATAGCAAATCCTCTACAGGATCTTATTGACAGAATAGAAAAATTAAAAGAAGAGATGGAACAATTGTACGAAAGCATGAATCCAGTTTTAAATCAAAATAAATTTAATAGTTCAAAATCCCATAATTATTTTGACCGCAACCTTGATATGTCAGGCCTGTTCTTTGGCCCTAAAGGCTTGATACAAAACTATGGCTGGTTTGCATGATTCAAGTTTTTGAATTGTAAATCAGGCCTTCTGGCTGTAATATTATTATTCTAAGATTCTTACTTAATCTTGACAAATAAATTTTGCTTTTATACTTAAAAACTGCAGCTTAATTATGCACAGCTGTAAAAATATAACGGTGAAGCGGTTTATATGAAAGTTTTTGCATATAACAAAACAACTTTCATGTCTTGTTGTGGATACACCCGGGTGTGATAACAGGGTTTACCATGGCAGTTATTAATGCAAAGAGAGCTTGGAATAAGGTTTGATTTTATTTCTAAAAATCTCACAAAGGAGAGTAAATGAACATACTATTTTTTGGACCCAATGGCAGTGGTAAAGGAACCCAGGGATCTATCCTGAAAGATAAATATAATATTGCACACATTGAATCAGGTGCTATTTTCCGTGAAAATATAAAGGGTGGTACTGAACTTGGTAAAAAAGCAAAGGAATTTATTGATAAAGGAGATCTGGTTCCAGATGAGATCACCATTCCCATGGTGCTTGACAGAATAAAGCAGGATGACTGTAGCAATGGATGGCTCCTTGATGGCTTTCCAAGAAACAAAGTCCAGGCTGAAAAACTCCATGCATCCCTGGAAGAAGCAGGCATAAAACTTTCAATTGTTATTGAAATGCTTCTTGACAGGCAGATTGCCAAAAATAGAATCATGGGTCGCCGCCTTTGTGCTAAAGACAATAACCATCCCAATAATATTTTTATTGATGCCATTAAGCCCGATGGAGAAAAATGCCGGGTTTGCGGCGGAGAATTAAGCGCAAGGGCTGACGATCAGGATGAATCAGCAATTGATAAACGCCATTCTATCTATTATGACACAGAAACCGGCACTCTTGCATCTTCATACTATTATAAAGATCTGGCAGCAAAAGATGATTCCATAAAATATTTTACACTTGCAGGGGAAAAAGACCTTCAATCTGTAACCGATGAATTGGTTTCCAAACTTTAAGTAAAATGCCCCTTTTTTGTCTTGCTTTTAAAAGATTTTTTTGATAAAAAGGCGGGTTATAAATAGTTATTATTTAAATACACAATGAAAGGGGCGATGTTTTTTGAAGGAAATTACAGTTACAGTTATTGATAACGATGTTGAAAGAGCTTTAAGGATTTTAAAGAAAAAAATCCAGAATGATGGCCTCTTCAAGCGGCTTAAAGTGAAAAAGCATTTTGAGAAACCGTGTCAGTACAGACGGCGTAAAATGAGAGAAGCAATGAGAAGACAGAGAATTGCAATCTCTCGCTCACGCAGAAGACCAAGATAACAATAGACATTTTATGGTTTATGCCCGGTATGATTTTGTTAAAGTCATACCGGGTTTTTTGTATATGAAATGTTTTTATACTTTAAGATAGTTTCAATTTTT
>CAZYDL010000048.1:0-15521 GCA_964646305.1 uncultured Desulfobacula sp.
CCAAGGGATAATAAACATCCTAAAAAAATCGCCTGGATTCAATGCGTGGGATCCCGTGATCCAAACCATGCAAATCCCTGGTGTTCTTCTGTATGCTGCATGTATGCCACTAAACAGGCTGTCATTGCAAAAGAGCATGACAACAATGTTGAACCCACTATTTTTTATATGGAAATGAGAGCATTTGGTAAAGATTTTGACAAATATGTTGACCGGGCAAAAAATGAATACGGCGTAAGATATCAAAGGGCAATGATTTCTGCAGTTCACGAAGAGGCAGACACAGGCAACCTTATCATGCGCTATGCTGACACTGACGGTACACTGATAGATGAAATTTTTGACATGGTTATTCTCTCTGTAGGTCTTGAACCCCACAAAGAAGCCTTGGAATTTGCCAAAACATTTGGAATTGAGTCAGATAAATACAATTTTGCAAAAACAGGTCAGTTCAACCCTGTTGAGACAAGCAAGCCAGGCATTTATGTGACAGGAACTTTTCAGGGGCCAAAGGATATTCCTGAAACAGTTATCCAGGGAAGTGCGGTGGCAGGAAGTGCCATGGCTCTTTTAAGCGAAGCAAGGGGCACAGAAGTTGTTACCAAAGAGCTGCCGCCTGAAAAAGATGTATCAAAAGAAGAGAGCCGTATTGGTGTGCTGGTATGTCACTGCGGGACTAATATTTCGCAGACTATAAATATTGACAAAGTTGTGGAAGAGGCAAAGCAGCTTCCCGGTGTTGCATATGTGGATGATCTTCTCTATGCATGTGCCCAGGACAGTCAGGATCGAATCAAGGATCTTGTAAAAGAGAAAAATCTTAATCGTATTGTTGTTGCATCCTGTACTCCGAGAACCCATGCGCCTCTTTTCCAGGAGACAATCCGGGATGCAGGCCTGAATAAATATCTTTTTGAACTTGCCGACATAAGGGAGCAGTGTTCATGGTGCCACATGGGACAAAATGAAATTGCCACGGAAAAGGCAATTGACATTGTAAAAATGAATGTTGCCAAGGCTAAAAACTTTGAGCCTGTGACAACTGATTCTGTTGATGTCACACCTTCTGCAATGGTAATCGGCGGAGGAATAGCAGGAATGACCTGTGCCATATCCCTTGGAAATCAGGGTTTTGATGTTCATATCATTGAAAAGGAAAATACCCTGGGAGGTCTTGTTAAAAACCTTTATAGAACTCTTGATGGAAGTGATGTACAGGCCTTTTTAAATAAAACCCTGGATGATGTTGAAAATCACAGCAACATTACAGTCCATACAGGAACTCAAATTGAAAAAACAGATGGTTTTGTTGGCAATTTTTTTACCACTCTTTCAGATGAAAGTACTATAGAACATGGTGCAATTGTGATTACCACGGGCGGAGAAGAGTATCAGCCGGATGAATATCTGTTCAATGAGAGTGAGCGCATTATCACCCAGCGGGATCTTGAAAAACAGCTTGAAAACGAGAAACCTAAAGCCGGCTCTTCCTATGCCATGATTCAATGTGTGGGTTCCCGTGAAGAACCTGATAATTACTGCTCCCGGGTCTGCTGCCAGGATGCCATAAAAAATGCCATTGCAATTAAAACCAAGACCCCGGATGCCCATGTAATAATTTTTTATCGGGATATAAGAACATATGGCTTAAGAGAGGATTTCTACAGAGAAGCAAGAAGCCTTGGAGTCACCTTTATACGCTTTGAGCCTGATAAAAAACCTGAAGTTACAATCAAAGGAGATAAAATTAAGATCACAACCTTTGATTACATGCTTAACAGAGAGATAAGCATCACGGCTGACCATTTAATCTTGTCAACGGGATTAAAACCACATCCTACAACAGATCAGGTGGGTGAAATGTATAAGCTCACAAGAAATCCAGACGGATTTTTCCTTGAAGCCCATGTAAAATTAAGACCGGTTGATTTTCCAAGTGAGGGTATTTTTGTTGCAGGTCTTGCCCATGCCCCTAAAAATCTGGATGAAACCATCAGCCAGGCACTTGCTGCAGCAGGACGGGCAGGAGTTCTTTTGTCCCATGACAAGCTTGCAGTATCCGGGATTATTGCAAAACATGACAGAGATCTTTGCATGTCATGCCTGGCATGTATAAGGGTGTGTCCCTTTGACTCACCTTTTATAGATGAAGATGGAAAAGTCAGTCACAATGAAGTTAAATGCATGGGGTGTGGAATCTGCGCTGGTATCTGTCCGGCAAAAGCCTTTCAGGTAAATAACTTCAGGGATGACCAGATTATTGCAATGATAGATGCGGTAACATGAAAACTATTGTCAGTTTTCAGTTATCAGCGCTGGAGTTTTTTTGGAATTTGATGATTTAAAAAGTATGAGAGAGTTCATCACCATCATGTATGGATATGCTGTTACTGACAACTGATAGCTGACAACTGATAATTTTTTTAAGGGAGGTTACACATAATGACAAAACAAGCTATAGCAACCAAGGAGGAAATTCCATCTGTGGAAGCAGCAGGTGAGACTTCTTCTGAATGGGAGCCAAAAATTCTGGCATTTGCCTGTCACTATTGTGCCTTTGCAGCCGCAGACCTGGCAGGGGTCATGAGGCTTTCCTACCCAACAAATGTTCAGATAATACGCCTTCCATGTACTGGAAAATTAGATAATTATCATATTTTAAGGGCATTTGAGCGAGGTATTGACGGTGTCTTTGTTGCGGGCTGACTGGAAGGTCAATGTCATTTCCTGGAAGGAAATACCAAGGCAAAAAGCAGAATTGACTATGTAAAGACAATGGTATCCAAAGTAAATATAGAACCAGACAGAATTGAAATGTTCAACCTGTCTGCGGCAATGGGTTCAAGATGGGCGGAAATCTGTACTGAGTTTACTGAAAAAATCAAAAAACTCGGCCCTTCTCCCATATGGATAGCAGACCAGAAAAACCTGGTGGGTTAACGTAAACCTGGTGAGTTAACTTAAATTAAGGAGTTCAAAATGATTGTCGGGGAACAAAAACCATTCGAAGAAATATGGGGCATGATAAAAGAGTATAAAAAAGTTCTTGTATTTGGCTGCAATACCTGTGTTGCTGTCTGTCATGCAGGCGGAAACAAGGAGGCAGAAAGTTTAGGATCACTGTTGCGGATGCAGGCAAAGCAGGAAAACAATGATATTGAAATCAAAGATTCAGGAATAGAGAGGCAGTGCGAGCATGAATTTTTTGATTCTGCTTTAAAAACTCTTGAATGGCCTGACCTTGTCCTCTCCCTTGGATGTGGTGTCGGAGTACAGTTTATGGCGGCAAAATTTTCAGACAAACCCATATTTCCAGGGCTGAATACCACATTTATGGGTGCTGTTGAAAGTGCAGGGATTTTCACAGAGAAATGCCAGGGATGCGGGAAATGTGTTCTTGCGGAAACAGGAGGCATCTGTCCTATTTCACGATGTGCTAAAAGAATTATGAATGGTCCATGCGGCGGTTCAACAAAGGGCAAATGTGAAATAAGCAAGGATCTTGACTGTGCATGGCAGCTTATTTTAGATCGAATGGAAACACTTGGAACACTTGAAAAATATGAAGAAATCACACCAATCAAAGACTGGTCAACTGAAAGGTCCGGCGGACCAAGAACTATTGTCAGGGAGGATTTACAGGTATGAGTTCAAAAACACCAAGTAAACTTGAAAAAATTCTTAGGGCAGGGCATCTTGCAGTAACATCGGAGTGCGGTCCTCCCCGTGGCAGCGATCCTTCAGCCATTGTTGAAAAAGGTGAATTGATAAGAGATTATGTTGATGCCATTAACATCACTGACAATCAAACCTCCATGACACGTATGTGTTCTCTTGCTGCCTGTATCAAATTAAAACAGATAGGACTGGAGCCGGTTCTTCAAATGGTGACCCGGGACAGAAACAGAATCGCCATTCAAAGTGATATTCTCGGAGCTGCATCATTTGACATTAACAATATGCTTTGTCTCTCTGGAGACCACCAGAGCTTTGGTGATTGTGCCCAGGGGCAGAATGTCCATGACATTGACTCAATGCAGCTTATTCAAACCATAAGATATATGAGAGATGAAGGCAAATTTCTTGGCGGTGACGATATCAAACGACCCCCGCAGATGTTTGTTGGAGCTGCTGCAAACCCGTTTGCAGATCCCTTTGATATAAGGGTCCCAAGGCTTGCCAAAAAAATAGCTGCCGGAGCTGAATTTATCCAGACCCAGTGTATATACAATTTAGACAAATTTAAAGAGTGGATGAAAAGAGCAGGTGACAAAGGACTTCTGGACAAAGTTTATATTCTTGCCGGCTTAACTCCCATGAAATCAGCTGGCATGGCAAAATATATGAAAAACAGAGTGCCTGGCATGGATGTCCCGGATGAAATAGTAAAACGCTTATCTGATACACCAAAAGAGAAACAGGGAGATGAAGGCATTAAAATCTGCATAGAATCTATTCAGGAGCTTAAAGAAGTAGAAGGCGTAAAAGGGTTTCATATCATGGCAATTGAATGGGAAGAAAAGGTTCCCGGAATTGTTAAAGAAGCTGGACTTTATCCCAGACCTGAAGTATAGGAGGAATCATGAAAACATTTCGTGACTTGATTGATGAAGTGCAAAAACCAGGTTTCTGCCACCAGTGCGGTGGCTGCGTAACCTTTTGTACCGCAATTAATTATTCTGCATTGGAATTGGACCCCAATGGCATGCCCAGGTTTGTAGAAGAAGACAAATGCATTGAGTGTGGTCTGTGCTATTCCATCTGTCCTGAAGTCCATGAACTTGAAGAAGAGATCAAAAAAAAGTTTTCATGGGAGCCGCCAATTGGGAAAAATATAGAGACAACAGCAGCCCGATCTCTTCATATTGATATAAGAAAAAAGGCAACAGACGGCGGAGCAGTTACAAGTATTCTTCTTCACCTGTTTGATACCGGAAGAATAGATGGAGCAATTGTTACAAAACAGACCGGTCCATTCAGCCGGCAGCCATTGCTTGCCACAACAAGAGAAGAGATAATTGATTCTGCTGGTTTCTATTTTGACACTTCCCATGGCATGAAACATTTCTCTTCTGACTACTCTACCTACTCACCTTCTGTTCAGGAATTTAAACCTGTGATTGAAAAAGGACTGCACCGCATTGCAATGGTTGGAACACCCTGTCAAATAGAGGCTGTCCGTAAAATTGAAACGCTTGGTATTGTCCCTTCTGATTCAATTAAATTTGTTTTGGGACTTTTTTGTTCCGGGAATTTTATTTTTAATGAAGAGGCACAAGCAAAACTTGAAAAGCTTGGTTCCTGTAAGCTTAACGATTTAAAAAAAATAAATGTAAAAGATGACTTTTTACTCCATCTCAATAGTGGGGAAATACGAAAAATAGGATTGGACAAGCTTGATTTTATGAAAAGGCCTGCATGTCGTTTCTGTATGGACTATTCTGCAGAATTGGCAGATATCTCTTTTGGGGGAATTGGTGCCAATGAAGGGTGGACTACTGTTATTACCAGGACTCCCCTTGGAAGAGCAATTCTGGCAGATGCAAAAGGAAAAACCCTTGAGATATCCTCTGGAAAAGATGGCTTGGAGGATTCACCAAGTAAAACCATTGAAAAAATAGTAGGCAAATCAATGGAAAAACAAAAACTTGCAAAAGAAAATCGAAAAACAATTGAATAGGTGACTTAATGATAGTAGCAGATCAAAAAGCTTTAAAAGAGATATTACAGATGGTTGAAAATCACAATAAAATTCTCATTATCGGATGCAATGGGTGTGTTACCGTCTGCAATTCCGGAGGATTAAGGGAAGTTGAAATTTTGTCTTCTTCAATACAACTTGCCAGAAAAAAACAGGGCAGTGATATAGAGATTGATATCAAGGTCCTGGAAAGGCAGTGTGATATTGAATATATTGAAGAAATCAGTGATGTCGTTAATGATTATGATGCTGTAATTTCCATGGCATGCGGAGTTGGACCCCAGTTTTTGTCTGAAATGTATAAAAAACAAACCTTTTATCCCGGCTTAAATACCACATTTTTTGGAGGTGCTACCCAGCACGGTGTATGGGAAGAGAGATGTGCAGGCTGCGGCACCTGTGCAATACATGTTTTTGATGGATTGTGCCCCATTGCAAGATGTGCAAAAAGCCTAATGAATGGTCCCTGCGGCGGATCTTCCAATGGAGTTTGTGAAGTCAATAAAGATACTGAGTGTATCTGGGATTCCATTGTAAGAAAAAAGATGGAGGCGGGAAAAATTGAGGATCTTGTTGGTGTTAAAGGTTTTAAAGACTGGAGAACAGCAAGGGATGGTGGGGTGAGAAGGAGTATCAGAGAAGAGCTTGTCAAGGGTACTATTTAGTGTTTGAACGAAAACTTACCCATCTGCTGCTTCGTTGCTTCAAACTTTTGCAATCCTCATGTACTACAGTACACTCGGGTTACAAAAGTTCTTGCGCCTCACATATGGGCAACTTTTCATCCAAACATTGGACCTCGATCAGATACATTATAAAAAAAAATGAAGGAGAGAACCAATATGAGTAAGCTCAAATCGGGAAGTAACCTTGAAAAAGTTCTAAAAGCAGGTCACTTTGCATTTACAGGAGAATGCGGGCCACCAAAAGGTGCCAACGTAAAGTATTTAAAAGAAAAATTTCAATATCTTAAAGGCAATGTTGATGCTGTTAATATTACAGACAACCAGACAGCAGTAGTAAGAATGTCTTCCCTTGCGGCATCAAGACTCATGATTGACGAAGGGCTTGAACCAAATTTTCAGATGGTGTGCAGGGACCGTAACCGTATTGCAATAATGAGTGATATTCTTGGAGCCCATGCCCTTGGTATAAGAAATATGCTTTGTCTTTCCGGAGATCACCAGACCTTTGGCAACCATCCCGAAGCAAAAAATGTCCATGACATTGACTCCATGCAGCTTATTTCCCTTGTAAAAATGATGCGGGATGAGGGAAAGTTTTTAAATGGTGAGGATATTGATGTTCCCCCCAAAATGTTTATAGGTGCTGCCTGCAATCCCTTTGCTGACCCTTATGAATACAGAGTTTACAGACTTGCCAATAAAATTGAAGCAGGAGCTGATTTTATCCAGACCCAGTGCATCTTTAATATGGACAAGTTCAGGGATTTTATGAAAAAAGTTGTGGACATGGGCCTTGATAAAAAATGTTATATCCTTGCCGGAGTTACTCCCATGAAAAATGCCGGCATGGCAAATTTCATGTCAAAAAATGTACCGGGAATGGATATACCCGACTCTTTGATCAAACGCATTAAGGGCGTAAAGAAAAATGATCAGGCTAAAGAGGGCATTAAATTTGCTCTGGAACAGATTGAAGAGTTCAAAGAGATGAAAGGAGTTGCAGGTGTTCACCTGATGGCAATAGAGTGGGAACATAAGATTCCTGAAATTGCCAAACGTGCAAAGGTTTTGCCGCGACCTGTGGTTTAGAATTAAAAGTAACAATAAATTTTTAAGGGCGTGCTCATAATTGAAGAGTATGCCCTTAAATTTTTTTGGCAGATAGAGCCTGAATTGTCAAGCTGTCTGCGAATTCACAAAATACCTGCCAGACAGTAAATGCTGCCTCATCCATGCATGTAATGAATTCAGGTGCAGCAAACAGCATGGAGACAATAAAACCCATAATTAATAGCCTGGTCAAAAAAAAATTTGTTTTGCATGCTTATATGCTGTATATTAAATTTTGATGGAAATCAGTTGGAATATTAAAGAGATACGGGTGTTTTTATTGTTTAAAAGAGATTTCATATGACTGAAAAACCGACTTATGAAGAATTAGAAAAAAAGATTCAGGGATTAGAGCAGGTGGTATCTGATTTCCAGAGAAGCGGAAAGACATTACAGGAGAGTAAGGATAGATTCCGACTGTTATATGAAAGAGCGCCTCTTGCATATCAATCATTGGATGAAGATGGAAATTTTATTGAAGTAAATTCATTTTGGCTCAATACTCTTGGATATTCACGCAAAGAAGTTCTTGGAAGGTCCTTTGGTGATTTTTTACATCCTGACTGGACAGATCATTTTAAAGAAAATTTTTCCCGTTTCAAAACCATTGGTGAAGTTTTAGGGGTTGAATTTGAAATGGTCAAAAAAGATGGTTCTTTGATGCTTGTTTCATTGCACGGAAAGATAGGAAAAGATCAACACGAAAATTTTCAGCAGACATATTGTATATTTCAAGACATCACCGAGCGTAAAAAGATGGAGAACAGCCTTCAGCTTTATTCGCATAATCTTGGTGAAAGGGTCAAGGAACTGAATTGTCTTCATGAGATTTCCAAACTGATTGAGCTGACAGATATATCTTTTGAAAAGATATTTCAAGGAATAGTCTGTCTTATCCCTCCCGCCTTTCTATATCCTGACAATACATGCTCAAGAATAGTAATCAATGAACGAGAATACAAGACTGAAAACTTTAAAAAAACCAAATGGAGTCTGAATCATGACATTTTTGTTCATGGAGAATGTGTGGGTGTTTTGGAGGTCTTTTGTCTGGAGGAAAAAACAGGAATGGATAAACACCCTTTCCTTAAGGAAGAAACGGATCTGATAAATAACATCAGCAATCGTTTGGGACGTATTATAGAACATAAAATGACCCAGGAGAATTTGAGGAAAAGTGAAAACCGCTATCAAGTGATAATGGACTCCATGATAGAACCGATTTATATTTGCTCCCAAAAATTTGTTATTGAATATATGAATGCGACCATGGCCCAAAGGGTAGACCGTGACGCTATAGGTGAAAAATGTTTTAAAGCTATTCATGGGTTTGATAAAAAATGTTCGTGGTGTAATTATGAAGCAATCAAAAAAGGTGATGCCTATCAATTAAGCATTGTCAGTCCGAAAGATAATCATTCTTTTGATATCTCTGCGACCCCTATTATTAATAATGACGGGTCTGTCTCCATACTGAATGTATTTAGAGATGTTACTAAAATAAAAAAAATGGAACTCCAGCTCCAACAGGCTCAAAAGATGGAATCCATCGGTACCCTTGCCGGCGTATAGCCCATGATTTTAACAACATCCTTTTTCCCATTGTGGGATATACGGAAATGCTGTTAGAGGATGTCCCTGACGACAGTTTGTTTCGAGCCAGCCTTAATGAGATTTTTACCAGTGCCGTGAGAGCCGGGGAGCTTGTAAAACAAATTCTTACATTCTCCCGTCAGGACAGCCGTGAATTAAAATTTATGAAGATGCAGCCTGTTATCAAGGAAGCATTAAAACTTATCAGATCTTCAATCCCCACAACAATAGATATCAGGCAGACTATCAGCTATGACTGTGGTGTGATCAAAGCTGATCCCACTCAAATTCATCAAATTGTAATGAACCTGGCAACCAATGCTTATCATGCTATGGAGGAGACGGGCGGAGAGCTGAAAGTGAGCCTTAAGGAAGTCAAATTAGATAAATATGATGCAATAATTCCTGATATGACATCTGGAATGTATGCCTGTCTTAAAGTAACCGACACAGGCACAGGTATGGATAAAGTTGTAATAGAAAAAATATTTGACCCGTTTTTTACCACCAAAGAACAGGGTAAAGGTACTGGGATGGGATTGTCAGTTATTCACGGCATTGTAAAAAGCATGAACGGAGTGATCAAAGTACACAGCGAGCCAGGGAAGGGTACTGAATTTCAAGTTTATCTGCCCGTGGTTAAGAGCCCTTCTGAAACAAAAGAGATCCTTGAAATGAAAGAACCAATTCAGGGTGGAATTGATCGAATCCTGCTTGTGGATGATGAAGATGCAATCGTTATCATGGAAAAGCTGATGTTGGAGCGCCTGGGTTATCAAGTCACTTCACGTACCAGCAGTATTGATGCCCTTGAAGCTTTCACTGCAAATCCAGATAAATTTGATCTGGTCATCACTGATATGGCAATGCCGAATATGGCCGGAGACAAACTGGCTATTGAATTGACCAAAATACGTCCTGACATTCCCATATTGCTTTGTACCGGGTTCAGTGAAATTATGTCTGAAGAAGAAGCGGCATCTCTGGGTATTAAGGGTTTTTTGTTGAAGCCGGTTGTGATGAAAGCTCTTTCACAAAAAATACGTAAAGTATTGGATCAATCATAAACGATTTTTGCACTTTCTGAATTAATGCCATGCTGCTTTGTCTGGGAGTCATTTAATCATAAACAGGAGATTATCTCTAACATATAAACCCCTCTTTAACCTTTGAAATTCCAGGTATGATGGTTTGGGTTCGATTTATCCCTTTAATTCGCCTTATTTGATGATCTATAAATTCAGCAATAATTTCAGCATCAGATGCCAGAAAATCTCTTTTCAGGACGATTTTTACTAAAATATCTATTGCTCCATGAACCGAATGAACCTCTTGAACTTCATCAATGGCAAACAACTTATCAATGACCTTTATCTCTGTTGATGTGTTAATATCAATCATAATAAAGGCTGTAATGGTTCGTTTCATCTCAGGATAGTCAGGTGTATCTTTTTCCAGCATTTCAGTTCTAAAAGCTTCCATACTCCTTGGAATCAACCTGTCAATACCAATGCCATATCTTCTGTGAGATGTTCTGTCCCAGTGGTGATAGGAAATATAGTTATAAAGGTCTGCAACACTTCTCCTGGGAAAATATTTAAGCAGCTTTCCATTGGTTATAATGGATGTTAAAGGAATATAAATTGTATCATACCAGTCTTTGGAGGCTTTTTTAAAATCAGCCTCCTTACCTGATATATTGATAAGATGTTTTTGATGTTTTTTGATCTGTTTTTCTAAGAATCTATATTTTCCCACCTCTGTAACATCAATTTTTTCAGGCAGGTCTGTGTTTTCATAAAATTTTTTTCTCTCAATATATAAAAGATTTTCCATGGTGTTTTGCGAAGAAAGCAGTTCAACCACATTTGCCCTGATCTCAAACTGCCCAAGCTCTTTTGCGGCAGAAACCCTGTGGTTGCCATCAAAAACATAATAGTCATTACGGATTTGATATAGTTTAACCGGAGGCAAAGGTTTTCCAACTCTCATGGCCCGCTTGATTTCTGCAAATCTTTTATCGGAAACATGTTTTTTAGGTCTAAATTTTGAGTCAAAATCATAATATTTACCCACACTGCCGATGATTTTTCCAAGATCAATGGTTTTTATTCCGTGATCAATGAATTCCACATCTTCCTGTTTTTCCGGCTGATCATTAAAAGAGCTGACATGATTGTCTGCTTCATTCTGTTTTGATGAAAAAAGATTTTTAAAAAATTTTGTCATGTATATGCCTCTTTGAAATCTGGGTTTTAAACCTGATTTTAAATTTCTAAAATAGTAAACCCGCAGGTATTAATTACTTTTGTTGAATTGACTATTGTAGTTCTCTCTTCAAAATTTTTAAACTCTTTGTGAATGTGTCCGTGGATAAAATAATCCGGTTTTCTTTTAGCAATTAATTTTACAAAGCTGCCAAATCCAGTATGACAATGGTCAGGACCATCTTGAATGTTTTTTGGTGGAGCATGGGTAACAACAAGATTGACACCGCCTTTTTTCCAGAGAGAAAACCACATCCTGAAAATGATTTTATCCATTTGTCCATCTGTATATTGGTTTACTCCACCACTATACCAGATGGATCCTTCAAGTCCAAGAATATTCAATGTTTTAAACCGGACAAGTTTTGCATGGATATTTTCACACCCCAGAAGAGTGGATGGATTATTATAACGAATATCATGGTTTCCCTTTACATAAAAGAGAGGTTTTTCAAGTTTGTTCTTTAAAAAAGAGAGATATTCAGGGGCAAGGTCACCACAGGATATAATTAAATCCACAGGTTGAATAGTTTTCTCTTCAACCATTTTTGTCAATGATTTATCAATAAAATCTGAAACTGCCAGGATTTTTAAATTATGACACTTTGTATTGCTTTTTTTCATTCGTGCCTGAGGTGGGCAAGCCATTTAAATTCCAGTTTTTTTAAAAAATATACAATTATAAAAGTAATTGTCATGTAAAAGGCTGCTGCCGTAAGAAAGGCTTCATAGGGGCTGTAAAATCTGGAATTAATAATTCTGGCAGCACCTGTAATATCTATAATGGTGATAACACTTGCAAGGGAGCTGCCATGGAGCATAAAAATAATTTCGTTGCCATAGGTGGGTAAAGCTCTTCTAAATGCACTTGGTAAAATAATTCTGCGAAATCTTAAAAAATATGACATGCCGCATGCCTTGGCAGCTTCTATTTCACCATGGGGTGTATTTGCAATGGCACCCCTTATAATTTCTGTTGTATAGGCACAGGTATTTAAAGTAAAAGCAAAAAGAGCACAAAAATAGGCTTCTTTAAAAAAAAACCATAAAAAAGAAGACTTCAGAGGTTCAAACTGCCCCATGCCATAATAGAGAAGAAATATCTGCACAAGCAGCGGAGTTCCCCTGAAAAAATAGACAAAGGCCCATATGGGTCCTGAAATCAATATGTTTTTTGATGTTCGAAGAACGGCCAGGGGAATGGCAAAGATCAATCCAATGACAAGGGAGACAGATACAAGGATAAGGGTGTTTTTAAGACCTTCAAAGTAGATATCAAGATTTGAAAATATTATTGAAAAATCCATACTCAATCCTTTGCAAATCCAGCACTGTATTTCTTATTGAGCCAGTTTAAAATCAAAATAGAAATAGAGGTTAAAATCAGATAATTCATGGCAACCACAAGATAAAATGTAAAGGGTCTTCTGGTCGCTCCTGCTGCAAGGGCAGCCATTCTAACCATATCATTAAGCCCTATAATGGAAACAAGAGCTGTGGCTTTCATTAAAACCAGCCAGTTATTGCCAAATCCAGGTATGGCATGCCTGACCATCTGGGGCATTAAAATCCTTAAAAAAACCTGCAGCCTTGACATGCCATAGGAGTATCCTGCTTCAAGCTGTCCTTTGGGAACTGCAAGAATAGCTCCCCTGAAAGTCTCAGCCATATATGCACCAAAGATAAACCCAATGGTGCAGACCCCGGCAACAAAGGGGTTGATATCAATATACTCTTCATACCCCACCATGGGCCCCAGCCGGTTGATCAATACCTGGCCGCCAAAAAAAATCAAAAGCATGAGAACAAGATCTGGAATTCCACGAACTATGGTTGTATAAGCTGTAGCTGCAATATTCAAAGCTTTGGAGCCTGAAAGTTTTGCAAGGGCAGTAATAATACCGAGAAACATTGAAATAACAAGGGATGCAAGGCACAATTCTATGGTAAGAATTGTGCCTTGAAGAATACTTGGTCCATATCCTTGAAGATCAAGCATTATTCACCATATACATTAAAGTCAAAGTATTTATCCTGAATTTTTTTATAGGTTCCGTCTGCGCGGATTGTTTTAATTGCTTCATTTAAAAGAGTTACAAGATCAGCATCCTGTTTTCTTACAGCAATACCTGCACCATCACCAAACCATCTTTTATCAGTTAAATCAGGTCCTACAAATTCAAAATTTTTTCCTTCGGGTTTTTGTAAAAAACCATCGAAAGCTGCAATGGAATCTGAAAGAAACAAGTCAAGTCGCCCTGCTGTAATATCAAGATATACTTCATCTTGGGTGCCGTATCTTTTAACTGTAACATCCTTGCCATAATTATCTGTTAGATATTTATCATGGATGGTGGCTCGTTGAACACCAATTGATTTACCCTTAATTGCAGCCTTGGAAAAATTTTTAATGCTTCCTTTTTTTGCAACAAATTTTGCCGGAGTGTTATAGTATTTATTGGTAAAGGCAACTTTTTTCTTTCTCTCTTCTGTAATGGACATGGAAGCAATAATACAGTCATATTTTCTTGCAAGAAGGGCTGGAATAATACCATCCCAGTCCTGGGCAACAAGCACTATTTCTGCTCCTGCTGCTTTAACAAGAGCTTTTGCAATATCAATGTCAAAGCCGTCAAGTTTGCCTTCAGGTGTAACAAAGCTGAATGGCGGGTAAGCACCCTCAACTCCAATTCTTATTTTTTTCCAATCCTTGGCAAAAACACTGCCTGCTGTAAATACAAAACTAAGAATAATTACTGCTGCTAAAAATTTTTTCATTTCTCCTCCTTTTTTTAAGATAAAATTACATGAAACAATCTGGTTTAATTAGTTGTTGATAAAAATTGTAAAAATCTTTTGGACTTTGGGTTTTCAAACACTATTGCCGGCTTGCCCTCTTCTTCTATCTTTCCATCATGTAAAAATATAACACGGGAAGATACATCCCTTGCAAATCCCATTTCATGGGTCACAACAATCATTGTTCTCCCTTCCTTTGCAAGATTTTTAATAACCTGTAACACCTCACCCACAAGTTCAGGATCAAGAGCTGAGGTTGGTTCATCAAAAAGCATGACCTCCGGTTCCATGGCAAGAGCCCTTGCAATGGCAGCCCTTTGCTGCTGTCCGCCGGAAAGCTGGGCTGGATATACATCAAGTTTTTCTTTTATACCAACCTTATCCAGATAATATTCTGCTTTTTCAATGGCTTTGGCCTTGGGAACTTTTAAAACATGGATTGGAGCTTCAATAACATTTTCAAGAATGGTCATGTGGCTCCAGAGGTTGAACTGCTGAAAAACCATGGAGAGTTTTGAACGGATTCTCTCCACCTGTTTGATATCTCTGGGTCTGCTTTCTCCTTTTTTATTTTGCACAAGTTTGATTTCTTCGCCGCAGACTGTAATTTCCCCGGCATTTGGCATTTCAAGAAAATTGATACAGCGCAGAAGAGTACTTTTACCAGAGCCGGAAGATCCTAATATGGAAATGACATCTCCTTTGTCAGCCTTGAGTGATATTCCTTTTAATACTTCTATATCACCAAAACTTTTATGGAGGTTTTCAATTGATAAAGCTTCTATCTTTTGATCCATTAAATTCTGCCCTTATTTTATTTTTACAATTGTTTAATCTTGCTAATATAAAGCTTGAACTTATAAGTCAAGCTTTATCAAAAGGGAACTCGGCCAGCACTTTCTGCCTGAAATCCTCTTTGGATAAATACATATACCCGATGTGAGATAAGATTTTGGAAGTTTTTTCCATCTGCAGTAAAGCAAAGGAAGAAGCTGCACACTGGGCAAAGTTTTTAGAATGAAGAGCAATATCTTTTTTGTCCTGTGTGATATTAAAATAAGCCTGCATGGCCGGGATTTCATGGGTAACATCTCCAAAATCAGAAGATGCTCTTGAGGGCTCAAGCCATTGGGGGTCCATTTTATATTCATGGGCAAGCTTCATAAAAGCTTTGTTTAATTCATTGTTTGGTTTTGCAGGCTTATAGGAATTTTTAATCTCTTTTATTGTAAGTTGTGTATCTGTCATTAAAGCGGCGCCTTTGGCAATATTTTTAAATCTTTTTTCCATGGACAATAAAATATCCAGATCCAGAGATCTAATATAAAAATCTGCCAAGGCATAATCAGGAATAATATTGGGAGC
>CAZYDL010000049.1:0-15468 GCA_964646305.1 uncultured Desulfobacula sp.
GTTCTATAAATGACAATCTTTAAAATTCCAGACTATTATTAAAAGTTTTTTAATTTTGCAACACCTTGTTGACTTTAACAGGTAATTAATAGAAAATTGTAGGATATTTGAATATATAAATTCAGGAGAATTTTGTATGGATGATAAAAAAAAGAAAAAAAATATTTTTATAAGATTTTTGGAATGGCTTGAAAAGGCCAATAAAGAAGCTGTGGAAAGAGGTTTGTGCGGCTCCTGAGTCCCCATAAAGAAAAAATAAACCTGCCTGTAAGGCGGGTAAAACTAATAAAAAAACAGAGTTTTAATTTATGAGTGATACAAAAATAAAAGAATTGCTGCAAAAAATCAATTTTATTGAAACAGATATGGAAATGCAAAAACAGATCCTGTTTTCCACACCTTCCGACAATAAAAAAGAAATGGAAAAGCTTGTTGAGAAAATAGCAGGTTTAAAACAGCAGATTATTGATTTAAGGCAGGAAATAAAAAAGATAGATAAAAATGAATACGATAAAATCATTGCCATTGAACATGGAACAAAAAAATTCCAGGAACTTTCCAAAGATAAAAAATATGTCCATGTAGCTACTTTAAATGAAACTGGTGAATGTTTTATTACTTTAAATGATGATACCCGTATAGATTGCCTTGTTGCAGCACAGGAAGAGAACGGGAACTGGACAATTCTTACCCTTGAGGGAGAAGCAAAAGAGTATCCCCATGGAATAATAAAATAGAGTTGTATAGCTTTTTAAGTTTTTATAAATTTGCAGGGATATGGCAGACTGGTATTGCTTCCATTTTATGTTTATTGGCAGCATGGAAATTTTGATAAATTGAAATTATCTCTGCCTGCCTGTCATTTAATGGCTCTTTGGAGAAAGAATTAAGATATTCCATGGCCCATTCCAACTCCTTGTAAGTGGCACCAATCTGACTTTCATCACTTCTATTGTCTTCCCACAGTCCATCTGTGGGAGCAGCCAGTAAAATTTCTTTAATAATTCCTAACTCTTTACCAAGGCTGTAAACTTGTGTTTTTGTAAGATCAGCAATGGGAGAGATGTCCACACCACCATCTCCATATTTAGTATAAAAACCCACTCCAAAATCTTCAACCTTATTGCCGGTTCCTGTAACCAGCATTTTATGGCTGGATGCAAAGGCATATAAAGTCAGCATACGAAGTCTGGATCTTGTATTAGCCATTGTCATACCGTCTTGAATAGAGTCGGGAAAGCTTAGCTTTATCCCATCAAAAACAGCTGACAACTCCATATCAATGCTTTTGACTATGGTAAATTGCTTTTTAAGCCATGCAATATGATCGCAGGATCTTGCAACCTGGTCTTTGGCCTGATAAATCGGCATATTCAACGCAAGGACCGACCTGCCTGTTTTTGCACATAGACATGATGTCACAGCTGAATCAATTCCACCTGAAACACCAATGACAAATCCTTTTAACCCTGATTTATCAAGGTAATTGTCTAGCCATTTAACAATATGATCAATTATTTGTTGTGTTTTCATTCTGTTTTATCATGTTTATTTCAAGTTTGGGTGCAAACTTGGCAAGTTAGAGTTTTGCCAAAGGAAAATACATTGTAAATGTACTTCCTTTGCGAGGCTTGCTTGAGACTTTGATAAATCCATTCATTTTTTTAACAATACCATGTACAGTAGCAAGCCCCATTCCTGTACCTCGTCCCTTTTCCCTGGTTGTAAAAAACGGATCAAAAATCTGTTTTATCAATTTTTTATCCATTCCCTTGCCTGTATCTGATATTGCAAGGCATACATGGGAACCTGATTTCATATCTGGATCTATCAGCTCATGTTCATCAAATGTTTTTTCTTTTAAACTTATTTTGATCTGTCCGCCCTCTTTTCCAATTGCATGGGATGCATTGGCTGCAAGGTTCATAACTATTTGATGGATTTGTGTGGAGTCAGCTTTAACAGGGCCGCAATCATTATTGATAAATTGTTCGATTTCAATTTTTGCAGGTATTGCAGATCTGATAAAACTTAAAGCTTCCTTGACTACCGGCTGTAACTGCATAGTTCGAAGTTCGATACTGTCCTGGCGGGAAAATACAAGAATCTGTTTTACCAGATCTCTTGCTCTGATTGCACTCTTATAAATTTTTTGCAGTCTATTGTATATGGAACTGCCTTTAGTGATGTCCATTAATAATATTTCCGTATTGGCCATGATGGGAAATAAAATATTATTAAAATCATGGGCAATGCCGCCTGCCAGGGTTCCAATGGCTTCCATTTTTTGAGCATGTTGAAGTTGATGTTCAAGTTTTTTTCTATCTGAAATATCTTTTAAATTAACAACAAGCCCATAATTGATTCCTTTAGCATCCTTGATAATTGCAGCGCTCAGAAAAATATCAAGGAGTTCACCCTGCTTGGATAATCTTTTGGTTTCAAAGCGAACAGGATGCCCAGTGGTAAAAATTTCTATTATCTTCTCTTGGGCTAATTTTTCCTGATCTTTGGGAACAAATGGGATGCGTTTACCTTGCAGCTCTTTTAATGTCCATCCAAAGGTCTCAACAAAGGCATCATTTAGGTACATTGGATGTCCTTTGGAATTATATACAGCCGCAGGATCAGGATTTGCCCCAAAAATGGCTTTTAACCTCTCCTTACTCTCTTTTAAAGCTTTTTCAGCTTTTCTGCGCTGGGTGACATCTGTGAGTACAGAAATGGTTTGATTCTTTAAAAAGGTGGATCGAAACTCTATCTGTTTTGACTGGCCATTTTTACACTGTATTTTAAATTCCCGGGTATCTCCCATGCCCAGTATGGTGTTGTCTTTTTTCCAGGTTTGCGCAATCTGTTTTTGATAGCTTTCATCTGGATAGGCTTTTTCAAACCATATTTTTTTGTTGGGGATATCTTCGAGAGTATAACCTGTAAGTTTTGTAAAATAAGGATTGAGGTGAATATATTGGCCAGTGTTGTCAATTAGCGCAATTCCATGGGGGTTGCTTTCAATAATCTTGGATAGAGTATTGTTTTCAGTCTTTAATCTTTCTATTTTCTGTTCCAATTCTTCATAGCTTGGTTTTCTATGCATTGGAATATCCTTAAAAATTAATAAAAGTCTTTCATACAAGTATGATTGCCTGATATTTATATTGAATACAGGCCTTTGTCAAATTTCTTTTTTTCATTCATCTTGTGTTGTGAGTTTATTAATAGGATCGACTCCATGGATATTGTTTTGAAACATGCTTTCAAAAATATTTTCAAGAGCCTTATCTGCTGTCTTGGCATTGAGAGTGCACCCTCCGGCACCAGCATGTCCACCGCCGCCATATCTCGCAAGAAGGTTGCCAATATTAACATTACACGCTTTCTGGAAAATATTGTGACCAATGCTGATCTGTACGTTTTTATGTTCAGGCTCGTCAAATCGCAATTTTATGCTGGCAATGGTTTCCGGAAAAAGAGAATAGGTCAAAAAACGATTGCCTTCTGGTATGGTATCAAGGGACCTGAAATCTGTAATGGATATTTTATTAATAATTTTAGTGTGGGTGAGCAGGTGTTTTTCAAAGGCTGTGTTTTCCAAAATCACCTTGTGGCAACGCTTTTTTACCTCTGGATCTGCAATAACCTGATCAATATTTTTTTCCATTAAAAGATCAATCAGCTTATTCCAATAATCAATATCCTTATACTCGTGGTTTTGAATGGTCATGGAGAGTAAAATATAGGGATAGTTTTCAGGGTGCCGAACCTGATCAATGTTTAAATCAGCCGCATCAATTATATCTGTATTTAAAACCAGCTCATCATATGTATCATCCAGCTTATTTTTACTTTTATAATATTTAAAAATAACTCCGGCAGCAGAAGGGGCAATTGCAAATGCGCCTGCAAACTCTTTTTTTGGCTTATTGGAAATATGGTGATCAAACCACATACCGCAGTCAGAGGAGTATGGAAGGTTGGCCATTATATCATTTTTGCATATTTCAACCTGGCCTTTTTGAATTTCATTGGGTTCAACCCATAAAATATCAATATCAATATCTTCAGCCTTGTGCAGCAGCACAGCACAGACGATTCCGTCAAAATCTGGTCTTGTAACTATTCTCATGGTTTATGCCTTTAAATTAATGGATGCTTTTTAAAAATCAATACTGCCCGGGGTTCTTGGAAAAGGTATCACATCCCTGATATTACTTATTCCTGTAATCATCATTAAAAATCTTTCAAAACCAAGACCAAAGCCAGAATGGGGTACAGAGCCGAATTTTCTTGATTCAAGATACCACCAATAATCATTTTTGGGCAGATTCATTTCATCCATTCTTTTTTCAAGAGGACCAAGTCTCTCTTCCCTCTGGCTGCCGCCAATGAGCTCTCCTATCATGGGGACAAGAAGGTCCACAGCAGCAACAGTTTTATTATCATCATTCATGCGCATGTAAAAGGGTTTGATCTCTTTGGGGTAATCTATAAGAAAAACAGGTAATTTGAAATATTTCTCAGCCAGGAACCGCTCATGTTCTGACTGCAGATCTATCCCATATTCAACCTTAAATTCAAATTTCTTTTTGGCTTTTTTTAATATTTCAACAGCATCAGTATAGGAAAGTCTGGCAAAATCTTTATTTAAGATGGTGTCAAGACGTTTGCTTAAGGATTTATCCACAAAATTGGAAAAAAGAGCCATGTCTTCTTCACACTCTTCCAGGGCATGTTTTGTAAGATATTTAACAAGTTCTTCTCCATGATCCATGTTTTCATTTAAATCGCAAAAAGCCATTTCAGGTTCCAGCATCCAGAACTCTGCCACATGACGGCTGGTATTTGAATTTTCTGCCCTGAATGTTGGACCAAATGTATAGACATCACCAAGGGCAAGGGCAAACATTTCTGCAGGAAGTTGACCAGACACTGTGAGGCTTGATTCCTGACCAAAAAAATCCTGTTTAAAATCCATTTTGCCCTGTTTTTTAACTTGTTCCGGATCAAGGCTTGTTACTCTAAACATTTCACCTGCGCCTTCACAGTCAGATCCTGTGATCAGTGGAGCAGTCAGGTATTTGAACCCTTTTTCTTTATAAAACTTATGAATGGCAAAGGCCATTTCTGATCTTATTCTAAAGGCTGCTCCATATTTATTTGTTCTTGGGCGCAAATGGGCAATGGTCCTTAGGAATTCATCGGAATGTCTCTTTTTTTGAAGGGGGTATGATTCTGGAGCTATATTGATTATTTCAATATCAGAGGCTTGAATTTCCCATTTTTGCCCTTTGCCTGGAGATTCTATAAGCTCACCTGAAATTGAAACAGAGGTTCCAGTGGTAATGGTTTCTATCTGGGCATAATTTTCAATGTCATTATTGGCTATGACCTGAATATTTTTCAGGCATGATCCATCATTGACTTCCATGAAAGAGAATGTTTTAGAATCGCGTTTTGTTCTTATCCAGCCCTTGATAAGAATTTTGCCCAAAGTTTTTTCAAGCTTGAGCAGTTCGTTGATTTTTGTTCTTTTCATTGCTTATTCCTGCAAAAAATAATATATTTAAAAACTAATTATTACCAAATATTTTAAAAATTAAATTTATAAAAATTTACTATCATGTATAAGACTGAATTTCAAGATATCCTTGCCCTTGTGCAGATGCCGACTAGATACCTTGGCAGTGAAATCAATGCTGTAAAGAAAGATTTGGACAGGGTGGATTTAACCTTTGCCCTTGTTTTTCCTGACCTGTATGAAATCGGAACCTCCCATTTTGGGTTGCAGATTTTATATTCCATCTTAAATAACCAAAAAAATATTGCAGCAGAAAGATTTTTCTCTCCTGCTCCTGATTTGGAAAAATATTTAAAGGAAAAGCAAATTCCCTGCCTTTCCATGGAATCCAAAAAAGAGCTGAAGAGCTTTGATATAATCGGGATCAGCCTTTTATATGAGCTTAATTTTACCAATATTCTGACAATATTGAGTCTTTCAAATATTCCATTTTATGCCAAAGAGAGAGATGATCTGTTCCCTTTAATCATTGGTGGCGGGCCATGTGCATTTAATCCTGAACCCCTTGCTGACTTTTTTGATGCATTTGTGATTGGAGACGGTGAAGATGTAATTGTTCAAATTTCAAATCTTGTAATTGAATTTAAAAAACAGGGCGATGGCAGAAAAGAGAGTCTTCTTAAACTTTTGTCAAAGATAGACGGGGTTTATATCCCCTCTTTTTTTGAACCTGTTTTTGATGAATATGGAATCCAGACCCTTACTCCCCTGTTTGACGATTATAAAAAAGTTAAAAGAGCATTTTTGCCAGAACTTACCATTGATAATTTTCCCACATCTCCCATTGTCCCCTTTGCAAAACCTGTCCATGACAGACTCAGGCTTGAGATTGCAAGAGGGTGTACAAGGGGTTGCAGGTTCTGCCAGGCAGGTATGATATACAGACCTGTCAGAGAGAGATCCCTTGATGATTTAATTCAGATTACTGAAAAATCATTAGAATCAACTGGATATTCAGATGTCTCCCTGCTGTCCTTGAGCACAGGCGATTATTCGAATTTACCCCAATTGATGGAAAGCCTTCTTGATCTGGGGCAGGGGCATTGCAATGCCATATCTCTTCCATCCATAAGGGCTGAAAAACTCACTCCTGAATTGATGAATATCATAAAAAAAGTTAGGAAAACCGGATTTACCATTGCACCGGAAGCCGGTACCCAGCGCATGCGGGACATAGTTAATAAAAATCTTACCCAGGAAAGTATTGAAGCAAGTGTTAAAAATGCTTTTAATCTTGGCTGGAAAAATATCAAGCTTTACTTTATGATGGGGCTTCCCTTTGAAACTTCAGAAGATATAAAAGCTATCTGTGATTTTTCCCAAAACCTTGCATCTTTATATGCAAAAGGCAAAAAAAACATAAATACAAGTGTAACCTGCTTTATTCCCAAGGCTCATACTCCATTTCAAAGATGTTCTCAGATTACATTGGAAGAGACAAAAGAAAAACTGCAATATTTCAAGGACAACCTGCGCCATAGGAAGGTAAAGCTTAAGTGGCAGAATCCTGAAATGAGTATGGTTGAGGGTGTCTGGGCAAGGGGAGACAGGAAATTATCCAAACTGCTTGTAGCAGCTTTTGACAAAGGGTGCCGTCTGGATGGATGGAATGATAAATTTGATTTTTCTTTGTGGCAACAAGCCTTTGAAGATACAGGGATCGATCCTGGGTTTTATACTTCCCGCCAACGCAAGAGTGATGAAGCTCTTCCATGGGATATAATTGATTCTGGAGTATCTTCAGAGTTCCTGGACCAGGAATTTCAAAAAGCAAAGGAAAAAGCCCTTACATTTGATTGCAGGGAAGATGAGTGTACTGGATGCGGTGTATGTGATTTTAAGAGAATAAAGCCTGTGCTCCACGATATTCTTGTGAAACCCCCGAAAGATTTAAATATAGACAATTTAAATATTCAAGGCAACTTAAATATTCAAGAGAATTTAAACCATGGGGACAAGGCTCCTGCAAAAGAAAACACTTTTATGGGAATGCCCGATGATGCCTTTAAAAAATTTGAAATTAGTTTTTCAAAACTTGATAATGCAAGATTTTTTGGACATCTTGAGCTTGCCACCATTATAAAAAGAGCTGTAAAAAGAGCGGGGCTGAATGTCAAATATTCACATGGATTTAATCCTGCCATGCGGCTGTCCTTTGAAACTGCCCTGCCACTTGGAATGGAGAGTGAAGAAGAGTTGCTTTTTATCTATCTTGAAAAAGAGCAGAAACCTGAAAAGGTTGTAAGTTTGTTAAATAACACTCTTCCTAAAGGTCTTTTCATAACTGGATGCAAGCCCTTTAACAAACTTGAGAAAAATAATAATAATAGATCTTTTTATACAATAAGGTTCTCTAAAGCCTGTCTTGCAAAAGAGAAAGTGGATCAATTTTTAAATTTATCAGAATTTATTGTTGAAGATTTGAGCAAAAAAGGAAAAATAAGAAAAACTGATTTGCGTAAATCCGTTGAAAAAATTTCATTTATTGATTTACAAAGTATTGAAATAGTTTTAACAAAACATAATGATAGAATTATAAGGCCTGCTCAAATTTTAAAAAAATGTTTTGAGCTTGATGAAAACCATATAAATTGTGCAAGGATAAAAAAAATAAAACCCCAGATAAAATCCGAAAAATGAGACAAGGATAATTATATGTTAAAAGAGCTTGTTGTAAATGCTGCTCCCCATGAAACAAGGGTGGCTCTGCTTGAAAATAATACCATTGTTGAGGTTTTTATTGAAAGAGAAGATGAAACTTCCATTGCCGGCAATATTTATAAAGGCAGGGTGCAAAGAGTCCTTCCCGGGATGCAGGCAGCTTTTGTTGATATAGGTTTTGACCAGGCAGCTTTCATCTATGTGGATGATGTCCTTGATACGGCCAGCCATAAAATGTATAAAAAATTTGAGCAGGACAATGATATAGAGGATGATTCTGAATCTGATGATGAGAATAATGAAACCAATAACCTGACACAAACCCAAACTTCCTGGAAAGGCTCCTCGAATCAGGAGTGCAATATTGAAGACCTGTTGACAGAGGGGCAGGAGATCATGGTTCAGGTGGCAAAATCATCCATTGGCACCAAAGGCCCAAGAATCACAACCCATATCTCCATTGCAGGGAGATACCTGGTATTAATGCCCACGGTTGATCATATTGGCATTTCAAAAAAGATTGAAAACGAAGCTGAAAGAACAAGGCTCAAAGAGCTTTTACTATCCATAAAAAATAATAAATTTGGGTATATATTCAGAACACAGGCCCTAGGGATTGATAAAGAAACCATAGAAAAGGAGATGAATTTTTTAATAAAAACCTGGGAAGGCATTCTTGCCAAAAGTGAAATTACTTCAGCTACATCTCTTGTGTATAAAGATCTTACCATAACATTCAGAGCAGTCAGGGATCTTCTCGCCAATGAAGCAGATAAGCTGATTATTGATTCAAAAAAAGAGTATGATAATGTTCAGAATTTTTTAAAAGAACTCATGCCCGATGTTAAATTATCCGTGGAGCTCTACCAGGGGAAAGAATCTGTTTTTGATGCCTATGATATTGAAGGGGATGTGGCAAGAGCTTTAAAGAAAAAAGTCTGGCTTAAATCCGGAGGATATATTGTCATTGAGCAGACAGAAGCCCTGGTGGCAATTGATGTGAATACAGGCCGGTATGTGGGAAAACATAATTTTGATGAAACCATACTTAAAACCAATCTTGAAGCTGTTAAAGAGATTGCATATCAAATAAGGCTTAGAAATATTGGCGGTATCATTATCATTGATTTTATTGATATGAAAAAAGAGCAGCATAGGAATAAAGTCATGGCACAGATGAATGAAGCCATGAAAAAAGATAAGAGCCAGACCAATGTGCTGCCATTAACCGAACTTGGCCTCATACAGATGACAAGAAAAAGAATTAGAAGAAACTTGACCAGGACTCTTTGTAAACCATGTTTTTATTGCAATGGTGATGGGCACCTGCTGTCAGGAAAATCAATATGCCATAAGATATACAGGGACCTTGTGAGTGAATCAGGGGATCTTATGGGCAACAGGTTTACTGTAAAAGTGCATCCTGAAATTGCACAATTGCTCCATGGAAGAGAAAAACATTTAATTTCATCCCTTGAAAAACAATTTTCAATGCCCATTGCCATATATCCGGAACCCCATTACCATTTAGAAGAGTATCATATTTTTGAATCTCTTATAAAATAGGGATGTTTATGCGTAGAAGAACTTTTTTAAAACAATCAGCTTTCTTTCTAACAATGACAAGCACACCTTTGGCATTTGCAAATTCCTTGGTTCATGCTAAAAATTTTGATATTGATTCCCATATAAAAGACCAGCTCTCCATAAAACGACACTTTAACAAAAACTATGGTGAAGATATTTTCATTGATAAAAAGCTTTTGCCTCTTCTTGAAATATCAGTTAACCGCCTTAAACGCATTCAAAGGATTGTAGGATATGGAAATTTCTGTCTTTTGAATTTTGATGATGCCATCAAAATTGGAAAATCCTATTCAAAGGCTGGTGCTTTTACACAAAGCGAGCTTGATTTTTTGGAAATGATTTTTTATTCCAAAGGACAGAACTATGGTTTTATGGGTGAAAAACCCATTCAAACAATTACTGGAAAAATTGTAAAAAAAGATATTAAAAAAATCCCCTATACCGGTAATTATCTCTATCAAGGAAAACCTGTTGCAATGTATGCTGATATTAAAAGAGACTTGGTCAGGATCTTATTTTAACTTCGGGTGTGCGCAGTATCATGAAACAGTTTTTACTGTTTTTAAATAAAACCAGGCATAGCCATGGTAATCTTTCAATGGCTTCTAGATCCCTTGCACCTCCGGGTTATTCATTCCATGGCATTGGAGATTTTGATGTTGGGAAAAAGGGATATGGTATCCATAATTTTACTAAACGGTTTACGGAGACAAACATATATAAAAAACTTAATGATCTCGGGTTTATAAAATTTAGATATGAACACAATAATAATCTTGGCGTAAGATTTGAACCCTGGCATATTGAGGTGTCACATCATGTTAGAGCTTAAAAATCTCTCTATTCTCATTGTGGATGATGTAAAATCCATGCGCAGAATTGCCCAGAAAATGCTCAGAAATTTAAAGATCGGAAAAGTACTGCATACTGCTGAAAATGGTGTGGAAGGGTTAAGTGTTTTATACTCAACCAAGGTTGATCTTGTAATTCTTGACTGGAAAATGCCTGTTATGAGTGGAGCTGAACTGCTTGAAAACATCAGGCAAGACAGGCTTTTAAGAGATATTCCAGTATTAATGGTTACTGGTGAGGCAGAAAAAGATATTGTATCGGATGCAGCTGAAATTGAAGTGAATGGCTATCTTTTAAAACCTTTAACTCCAGCTTTATTGGAGAGTAAAATAAAAATTATTATTGACCATATCAACCATCCTGATATGGCAACCATACATATCAACAAGGCAAGAGAATTTGAAGAGCAGGACAATTTAACAGCCGCCATTGAGCATATGAAACAGGCAGTAGAATTAAAACCTGGTGCTTCCAGGGTTTTGCGCAATCTTGGTCTTTTATATCAAAAAACCAATGATAAAATATTAACACAAAAATGGTTTTTAAAGGCTGCAAAAGCAAACCCGCGTGATGCTGTTACAAAACACCTGCTCGCTGAAATGTTCTGGAAGGAAAAAGATTATTTAAAGGCCGGGCAATATTATCTTCAAGTTCTTGCTTTGACACGAAAATTTTCTGACAGAGCAATCCTTCTTGGCAGAACACTATTAAAGAAAAAGCTCAATAACCTGGCAAAACAATTGTTCACAAAAATTATTTCAACTTCTGTCAAAGCCCTGCCAGTTAAAGAAAAAATTGCAGATATCTGTATGGAGCATGGTGAGCTTGAATACTCAAATGTTCTGCTTCAAAATCTAATAAAAGAACTTCCTTCCAAGTTTGATCTTGTTTATAAAGCAGGTGTTGTCTGCGAAATGATGGAAGATATTGATAAAGCTCTTGAACATTTTTTATTTGTTGAACAACATCAGAGCAATCGTATGGATGTAAAACTTAAACTAGCACAAATTTATTATGATAAAAAGAAAACAATTCAGGCTGATAATTATTTAAATCAAGTGCTTAATAAAAATCCAGACAATAAAGAAGCTCTGGCATTAAGGCGCTTGTTTTAATTTAATGAATTTTGTTCACACCATAACCCGAGGTGTAAATTAAGCTTGGTATTGCAGCAATTGCACGGCAGATATCTAAATGAAAACCTTGACCCCTGTCTTTATATCTGACAGGTGTCAAGGTTTTATATTATTTATGCGGTAAAAAAAGACTACTCTTCTTTTTTGCCAACATCTGACATCATTTTATACATTGTATATTTATCTGTCACTTCCTGGTCAATCTTGGCTCTTAAGCGTTTTGACTCTTCAGGAAAACTCTTTTCAAGGGCTGCAAATCTTGTTTCTCCGCTAAGAAATTCCTGGAGTGTTCCATCTGGAGCTTTAGACTCAAATACAAATGGATTTTTTCCCTCTGCAACCAATTGGGGGTTATACCTGTAAAGGGGCCAGTAACCTGACTCAACAGCAAGTTTTCCCTCAAGCTGGGACTTGCCCATGCCCTTTCTGATTCCCTGATTAATACATGGTGCATAACAGATAATCAAAGAAGGTCCGGGATAGTTTTCTGCTTCAAGAATGGCTTTTAAAGTCTGCTTTTTGTTTGCTCCCATGGAAATGGATGCCACATAGACATATCCATAGCTCATTATCATTCGGCCAAGATCTTTTTTACCAATTTTTTTACCCGAAGCTGCATATTTGGCAATGGCTCCTGTTGGCGTTGCCTTGGAAGACTGACCTCCTGTATTGGAATAAACTTCTGTATCCATAACAAGGACATTGATGTCATCGCCAGAAGCCAAGACATGATCAAGACCTCCATACCCAATATCATATGCCCAGCCGTCACCACCAAAAACCCAGTGGGATTTTTTTACAAAAACATCTTTTTCATCATGGATTTCCTTTAAGATATCACTGGATTCATTTTTTAACAGGGTTTTTAATGCCAGACCATATTTTTGTGATTCTCCAGCATCGTCTTTTCCTGCAAGCCAGCCTTTAAAGGCATCTTTAAGATTAGAAGATATGTCTGTGTCAAGCGCCTGTTCAATTTTTGTTGCCAGAGTATTTCTTCTTGTATTGGTTGCAAGCATCATTCCATATCCAAACTCTGCTGCATCCTCAAACAGGGAACTTGCCCAGGCAGGGCCTTGGCCGTCTGCATTGGTGCAGTATGGAGTTGCAGGAGCAGACCCGCCCCAGATTGAAGAGCATCCGGTTGCATTGGCTATGGTCATTCTTTCGCCAAAAAGCTGGGTTAAAAGTTTAACATAGGGTGTTTCGCCGCATCCTGCACAAGCGCCGGAGAACTCAAGAAGGGGCTGAAAAAGTTGACTTCCTTTAACAGTTTCTCTTTTAAGGATATCAGTTTTAAACTCAATGGTTTTAGAAAAATTATAATTATCCTGCTGTGCTTCAACCTGACTTGCAAGGGGTTTCATCTCAAGGGCACATGTTTTAGCAGGACAGATGTCTGCGCAGTTTCCACAACCCTGGCAATCCAGGGGGTTTATCTGCATCCTGAATTTATACTCCTCCATTCCCTTGCCTTTACCCTCAATGGCAACAAAGTTTTCAGGAGCATTTACAAGCTCTTCATCTTTGGCAATAATTGGAATAATTGCTGCATGGGGACAGACATAAGCACACTGGTTACACTGGATACAATTGTCAGCAATCCATTCAGGTACATCAATGGCAACCCCTCTTTTTTCATACTGGGCAGTTGCCTGTTCAAAAACACCGTCGGGAGAAAAAACGCTCACCGGCAGGTCATCTCCACCCTGAGCATTGATTTTTTTCATTACATTGTCCACAAATGGTGTGGTTTTTTCAACATTTTTATCTTCTCTTACACCATTTTTCCAGGATTCAGGAATATCAATTTCAATAAGGTGTTCAAGGGTTTTATCAACTGCTTCAATATTCATGGAGACAATTTTTTCACCCTTTTTGCCAAATTTGGCTTGTATATCGTCCTTTAAGAGGTTTATGGCTGTTTCCACTGGCAGAACATTGGCAAGTTTAAAAAAGCAGGTCTGCATGATCATGTTGATACGACCGCCAAGGCCAACTTTGGCAGCAATACTGACTGCATCAATATTAAAAAATTTAAGTTTTTTATCATAAATTGTTTTTCTGACATCACCCGGGATCTCTTTTTCCATATCTTTAACAGACCAGGGAGAGTTCAAAAGAAAAGTTCCTTCATCTTTTATTCCCTTGAGAACGTCATAAAGTTCCACATAATTGGATTTATGGCAGGCAATAAAATCTGAATTGTCAATTAGATAGGTCGATTTTATGGGCACATCACCAAATCTTAAGTGAGATACTGTAAGACCACCTGATTTTTTGGAATCATAGGCAAAATACCCTTGGGCATATTTATCAGTATTATCTCCTATGATAGCAATGGCGCTCTGGTTTGCACCTACCGTTCCATCTGCACCAAGACCCCAGAATTTACCTGCAATGGTTCCTTTGGGGGCTGGATGAAATCCTTTGCCCACTTCAAGGGATGTATGGGTTACATCATCAACAATACCCACAGTAAAATGATTTTTCGGCTGGATTGATTTCATATTGTCAAAAACAGCCTTGATCATATTGGGGTTAAACTCCTTGGAGGAGAGTCCATATCGACCTCCCACAATTTTAGGACTTTCTCCATATTCCATGAATGCAGTACATACATCAGTATATAAAGGCTCTCCAATTGCTCCGGGCTCTTTTGTTCTGTCAAGTACAGTTAGAGTTTCAACGCTTGCCGGTATTGTACTTAGAAAACTTTCTGTATCAAAAGGCCTGTAAAGACGAACCTTTACAAGTCCTAATCTTTCCCCTTGAGCATTTAGCTCATTAATGGATTCTTCAATGGCTTCGCAGCTCGAACCCATGGCAATAATAACCCTGTCAGCTTCTGGATCACCAACATAATCAAATAGATTATATTGTCTGCCGGTTAAATCGCTTACTTTTTTCATGGTTTCTTTTACAATTCCAGGAATTTTTAGATAAAAGGAGTTGGCAGCTTCTCTTCCTTGAAAATAAATATCAGGGTTCTGGGCAGTCCCTCTTGTATCAGGGTGTTCAGGACTTATAGCCCGTTCTTTAAATTCTTTATAAGCATCATAATTAAAAAGCGATGCCATGTCTTCATATTCAATCATCTCTATTTTCTGGATTTCATGGGAGGTTCTGAAACCATCATAAAAATGCAAAAAAGGCACCCTTGTATCCATGGTTGCAAGATGGGCAATGAGGGCGATATCCTGAGCTTCCTGTACTGAATTGGAAGAGATCATGGCAAAACCTGTCTGCCTTGCAGCCATGACATCCTGGTGATCGCCGAAAATTGAGAGGGCATGGGCAGAAATAGCGCGTGCTGTTACATGAAAAACAGAAGGCAGCAGCTCGCCTGCAATTTTATACATATTGGGTAATTTGAGCAAAAGCCCCTGGGATGCTGTAAAAGTCGTGGTTAAAGCGCCTGCTGCAAGGGATCCATGTACAGCCCCTGCCGCTCCTGCTTCAGACTGCATCTGCTTGATATTCAAGACCTGGCCAAAGATATTTTTTCTTCCCTTTGATGCCCATGTATCTGCAATTTCACCCAAAGGGCTTGAAGGCGTAATAGGATATATCGCAGCAACTTCACTCATGGCGTATGCCACATGGGTTGCTGCTGTATTTCCGTCAATTGTCTGCATGCTTCTTTTCATAAAT
>CAZYDL010000050.1:0-9649 GCA_964646305.1 uncultured Desulfobacula sp.
GGGCTATAACAACAGTTATATTATCTTTTCCCTGTGATTCTTTGGCATTTTCAACAAGAATTTTAACATTTTGATCATCGTCTAGAGAAGACTTTAACACCTCTTCTATTTGAATAGTTTCAATCATATCGGTAAGTCCATCTGAGCATAAAAGGAATCTGTCATTGGTTAAAATTTTACCTTTTAATATATCCAGTTGCGGGTTTTCCTCTATTCCAACAGCTCTTACAATAATATTTTTAAATGAATGCTTTTTTGCTTCTTCAGGAGTGATTAAACCCTGGCTTATCTGTTCTTGTACAAGAGAATGATCAATGGTAAGTTGTTTAAAACTTCCATTGCGCAGACGAAACGTTCTTGAGTCACCCATGTGTCCCAGCACATATGAATCATCAAAAAAAAGAATTAATTCAGCAGTACACCCCATACCTGAACACTCCTCGTGTTCCCTTGCATGGTTCAAAATATTTGAATTTGCCGTTAAAAATATTTTTTTTATAAGCCCGGGTGCTTCTTTCTCCAATGGATCCTTTATGGTTTCAAAATAATCTGCTACAGTTTGGGCAAAAATTTTGCTGGCAATTCCGCCTGCCCTTGATCCACCAATTCCATCGGCAACAAGACAAAAATATTTTTCCTCATTTATTAAAAAGATATCCTCATTTTGCTTGCGAACCCGCCCTGGGTCTGTTTTACCAAAAAACAATATCTCTCTCATAATTTATCCTAAATAATAATCATTAATAATAAATCGAGGCCTTTGAATAGATTAAGTGTCTGCTGTGTCCTTACTGGGTCTTATATTACAATTCATATAATCGGCAAGATCTGTTTCATTGTATCTCATTTTAAAATCATGTTTTACCTTGACTAAATCATTGTGTAGTTCTTTAGCAGTCTGATAACGCTTGGTTTTATCTTTTTCCAGACATTTATCTAAAACCATTTTTAACTCTTTGGGTACATCAGGACGTTCCAAGGTTATATCAGGTATTTCCATGACAGGTATTGTTCTAATTGCCTCAAGTTCATTGTCAAATTTATAAAGCTTTTTTCCTGCAAGAATTTCATACAAAATTATTCCCAATGCATAGATATCGGCCTGGTGATCCACTTCTTTTCCCAATGCCTGTTCAGGGGAGAGATAGGATAGTTTTCCCTTGATAACCCCAACCTGTGTAAAACTTGGCTCAGATTTGGCTTTTGAAATTCCATAATCACTGATCTTTACTTCACCTTTATAAGAGATAAGCATATTCTGCGGGTTGACGTCTCTGTGTACAATATATAAAGGTTTCCCTGTTTTATCATCAACTTTAGTGTGGGAATAATAAAGTCCCATACTTATTTTTTGTATTATATATATTGACATATCAACGGGCAGCCCCTTTTGTACAATGACCATGATTTCATGAAGGTTTTTCCCGTCAATATATTCCATGGCAATAAATCTTGTATCCAAAGCTTCAATTAAATCAAATATTTGCACAATATTTGGATGCTGCAGTTTTGCCGCCAGACGGGCTTCCCGGATAAACATATCTAAAAAATCCTGATTCTGCGCAAGATGGGGTAAAATCTTTTTAATGATTACTATTCTTTTAAATCCATATTCCCTTATATATTCAGCAAGATATAGTTCAGCCATGCCTCCCTGGGCAATTTTTTTCTTTAAAAAATACGGCCCAACTTTTTGAAGATTTTCAAGCTCTGCGAGGTTTTTTGATATTTTATCCTTTATGGATTTATTTGTAAAAAACAGTGCTATGATAAATAAAATAGTTGTTACCACTACCAGAATAATAAGACCCATATTATATCCTGAAATAGTTTTTTCAAGATCTTCTGAGTTTAATCCAAAAATAATTTTTCCAATTTTTACCGTTGAAAAAAATATGGGAAGATAGAATGTGGTAATGTTTTTATTCTCGAGATAATCAGTTGTTTTGACTTCAACCTCATCAAAAATACCAATTGTTTTCTTTTCAATCAAATTATCAAGTTTATTGTTTACAGCATCGGGATTACTATGCACAATAACATTTTGATTATGATCAAGTATTGTTGTAAAAACAGGTTTTATTTTTTTTTCAAGTTCACCTATGGCAACATTTAATGATAAAACATCATTTTCAAGCAAAGGAGATCTGATTTTGTCTTTAATGTTTAAAGCAGTTTCAATGCCTGTTTGTAAAAAATCATTCCGTGCTTGATCTTCAGCAGTATTAAAATAAGCAGTCCCTGCAATATTAATTACCAACCAGATCACCAGCCCTATTATAATTGGTTTTTTATTTCTTTTAATAAAACTGTTCTGTAATAATCTGCCTGTAATGGCATGGTAGGTACTCGTGGTTTTATCTTTTGCCCATGACACGGTTGAGCTTTGTTTGTCATCAAATGGCATATATCTTCTCCTGCAAATTTAAAATAATAACATAATGATAGAATTTTTAACTTGCAATTCTATTTATAATTTCAGTACATTGAAAAACTATTCTTTTTTTCAGCCAGTTCAATTCCTCAATTTTTGAAATATCTTTAATGTATAGAGTTTTTTTATTGTCCAAAAATGGTGTTAGAATGGGTTTTTTTACCAAATCAATATCTGAAAAATCCTTATTTGAAAACTTATTTGTACTACCACACAAAGGGCAGTTAATATCAGAGTAATCAGCTTGAATATTTGCAATATTAATATTTTCCTGATATTTTTTCCTAAATTTGCCTGAAAAGCAGAAGAATCTTTGTCTCATGGCATACACAAAATACATTGAAACAGATAAAAGTGTACAAAAAGCAAACCAGAAAAACCATCTCTTAAGAACAAGTACGTTATTAGTATCGACTAAAGAGATAAAAACTTCTCCTATTTTAGTGCCTGAAAAAGTTATATCAGTTGAAAAATGAATTGTTGAATTATTATTGATATTTGCAATCTTCCAGAAAAACACACCATCCTTTTTTTTAGATTTTTTCTGATTTAATAATAAAAACTGATCCTGATCAGTAAATGCAATGGTTTTATTTTTGTGATTAATAATTGATGCATAGATTACTTCAGGTTGTTTAGATATTTTTTCAAGCAATTGACTTAAAAGTTTATTATTATTCTCCAACAGAGGTAAACCTGCCTCGCTGGCAACATTCTTAGAAAAAGATATACCTTTATGAGTCAACTTAGCCTTTTTACCATTCTCAATATAGCTGACAATCAAATAGCCCACACAACAGCTCACAAACCATATTACAAGGCACCAGCTCAATTTATATTTATAGGTTTTATCAGAGAAAAAATTTATTCCCAGCATAATATAGATCTCTCCTTTTGATCATAAACAGTCTCAAGTCACAATATAGATAGACCATTATTCAGAGGTCTCTTTCCATAAATAGTCTTTCTATAACTCACCTTATAATTCGTACATTAACAAATACAAATAATCAACCAATAATATCAGTTAAAACAATTTACAAATTATTATTTTAAACTGCCTTCCTTTAATTGTAATATGATTGCTGTTCTATTGGGCAGGTAAAGACTTAATAAATTTTGTCTGCCGGATTCACTTGGGTCGCAGATGGTAAAGTGGGTCTGATTGTTTTTTAGTCTGCCCTGCCCGCCAAACAGGGTGTCATCTGAGTTTAGAACCATCTTGTATTCCCCTGGAGGTGCATCAAACATATAATCAGAAAAAGATTTTTCAGGATGAAAATTAAAAACAAAAATTAAATTTTTTCTTTCAAAAGCTATGACTTTGTCATCTTCATGGATGTGCAATAGCCTTACATGGGGAGCACAATATAAGGCATGATTTTTAATGAAATTAATCATTTTTTTATCAAACTCAAAAAGAGAGGAAAAGTATAATTTTCTGTCATGTTTTAATGACCACTGCCGCCGTGCATAGTGAAAGGAAAAATTATTTTTCTGGGAAGGAAAATCCACCCATTCAGGGTGTCCAAATTCATTGCCCATGAAATTGAGATACCCTGATCCTGCTGTGGCAATAGTAATAAGACGTATCATCTTGTGCAGTGCCACACCCCTGAAGGTTTTAATGTTTTGATTTCCTTTTTGCATGCTATTATAAATATCTTCTCCCATCAAACGCATCATAATAGTTTGATCGCCCACCAGAGCCTGGTCATGGGATTCAGCATAGGAAATGGTTTTTTCTTCTTTTCTTTTTGTTGTAAGTTCGTACCACAGGCTTCCAAGAGGCCATTGTTCATCGTTAAACTCCTTGAGCAATTTAATCCAGAAATCGGCAATTCCCATGGCATATCTATAATCAAACCCTGTTCCACCTTTTGAAATGGGGGCTGCAAGGCCTGGATATCCGCTGACATCTTCGGCTATTGTAATAAAATCAGGCTTTATTTCATGGACAAGAGTGTTTGCAAGGTATAAAAAATTTAAAGCATCTATATCAACATTATCCCCATAATAATCTTTGTAATTTGTAAATGCTTTTCCAAGGCCATGATCCTTAAACAACATACTGGTAATACCATCAAACCTGAAGCCGTCAATTTTAAATTCTTCTATCCAGTATTTTAAATTAGCTAAAAGAAAGTTTAAAACTTCATCTTTTTTATAATCAAAACATCTTGAATCCCATTGCCTGTGATAACCTTTTGCGCCTTTGTGAAAAAATTGATAAGATGTTCCATCAAATTTTGAAAGACCTTCCACTTCATTAATTACAGCATGGGAATGAATAATATCCATAAATACACAGATCCCTTTCTTATGTGCTGCATCAATAAGGCTTTTTAACTCTTCCGGAGTTCCAAATCTTGAGGAGGGTGCAAAAAAATTGGCAACATGATAACCAAAGGACCCATAATAGGGGTGTTCCTGAATAGCCATGAATTGGATGGCATTATAACCTGCATCTATTATCTGTGGCAGAACATGGTGTTCAAATTCAGCATAGGTCCCTACCCTGCCGTCTTCAAGTGCCATGCCCACATGGGTTTCATAGATTAAAAGAGACTCTTTGTTTGAGGAAAAATTTTTTATACCCCATTTGTATTGTTTTTCAGGGTGCCAGACCTGGGCATTAAAAATATTAGTACCATAATCTTGAACAACCCGTGTGGCTGCTGTTGGGATACGGTCCCCCTCTCCTGTCTGCCATACTATTTTGAGCCTGAAAAGATCTTCATGGGAAAATATCTTTTTTGAAAACCGTTTTTCAAAAATATGATTTTCTTTTTTCTCAAGCTTAAAATCATTATGTTTGAGCCACAATGTTTTATCACACACAAGAAAAATCTCATCAGCACCAGGCGCCCACTCCCGGAAAACCCATGAATCATTGTCAAATTCAAAATGAAGACCAAAAAAATTATAATAATTTGCAAAGGATTTCAGCGAGCCAAGGTTTTCTTTTTTTATTCTTTTTTCAAGGAGAAGCGCTTGAGACCTTCTTGATGATATAACCCCGGCAAAGGCAAGAAGATCAGGATCATCAAAAATCCCCAATTTAGATACGGGATCAGACAAGGAACGGCCTTTTAAGCATTTTTTCATATAAATTTATATAATCCTGGGCACATCTGCTGTGGTTAAATTCAAGTACACTTTCAATCATGATCCGATTAATGTGAAACTCTTTAATATCAGGATCAAGAAAATAAAAATCCATTGCCCTGTCTATTGCCCATTTAAACCCGTATACGTCATGGACATTGAATAAAAATCCATTGCCACTATTATTGTCACAATCTAATTGGTGGACTGTATCATGCAATCCACCGGTATCATGGACAATTGGCAAAGTTCCGTAGATACCACCAATCATCTGGGGAAGACCGCAGGGTTCAAAAGATGACGGCATGAATAGAAAATCGCCGGCAGCAAATGCCTGATGGGACAATCCTTCGTTAAACCCGCACACAGCTACCCTTTTACCTATCCCATGGAACCTGACTATATCATGGAAATGTTTTTGATATTCTCCGCTTGCCACAAAAACAATCTGAAGATTTGCATCCCAGTATTGAGATATGACATCATATAAAATCTGGGCAAGAAGCTGACATCCTTTTTGAACGGGATCAAGTCGAGATGGCCAGAAAAACATGACTGCATTTTCATCCTGCTCAAGATCCAGTATTTTCTGCAAAAATAATTTATTTTTCTTTTTTTGCTTTCTGTGATTTTTAGGTCCGTAATTATGGCGCACTGCTTCATCAACAGCAGGATTAAATTCAGGCTCTGGAGCATTTAAAACTCCTGCGGCACAATCTGCATAATATTTATTTTTCAACTCATTTTGCAGGCAGCTTTCAACAAAAGGATGGAAATTTTCAACAATTTCATTTAAAAATGTGGGGCTTACTGTATTTACATAATGGGCTGCAAAAACACCGGAAGTTAAAAAATCAACCCGATTCCAGTCCCGGCTTTCTTCATAATTAAAGGGAGGTTTTTTAAAAAACAGTCTTTTCCAGAAAGCGGCTGCATCAATCCCCCTGTCTTCAATTTCTGCCATGGTGGATGTCATGGTGTGGATATTATGAATTGTAAATAGGCATGGTATTCCAATCTGTCTTGCCATGGCTGGAATCAACCCGGTCATCCAGTCATTGCAGTGAATGATATCCGGCTGAACCCTGGGAATAATATTATTTATAACCTCCCTTTGAAATGCCAGAGATACCTTAAGGTCCTGATCAGAATATCCTGAATAAACATTATGAAGATAATAAAAAGCCCTGTCAGCAGCAAGATGAATTCTTTCATCATCCAGGCGTTTCCGGATCTTGTCAAGTTTACGATTATGGGCTTTAGGGGTATATACATCAAAAATAGAACGATAATCCGGTATTGCAACATGGACATCACAGTGAAGATCAAACAAAGCACTGATCAAGGCTGCAGACACATCAGCAAGCCCTCCGGCCTTGGCAGAATAATGGGATTGATCTCCCATGTCTTCAGGAAGGTAGGTCACTTCAGGAGTTACAATCAAGATCCTTGGTTTTTGTGCCATTTTGTCCCCCTATCCTCTTTTTATCTACTAATTCCCTGTGATTACTCCCCTTGTGCCCATGTAATAAGCCCTGGTGTACTGCGCAGGACCTCATCTCCTTTAGGGATTATCCTTGCAGTGTATCCAAATCGTCCTGAATCTGAACAGGTAATGGTGCAGGCATAAACATGGGTCCCTTCAGATATTGTTTCATGGAGCCACATGGTTTCCGGCCTGCTTCCTTCAAGAAGATCTGAAGTGCGTATCTTACCATGGTAAATCTGAACCTCAACTTCTTCGGGAGTTAGTTCACCAAGAAATACTTTTAAAGTAATTCTAAAGGTGTCTCCCACTATAAAATCAGGTCTGGTTACAAGTTCAGGCCTTGATAATTCAATATTGTCCCACAATTCTATGAGCCTTGACTGCGTCAATGCAAGCTCTTTGGCTTTTATGGCAGAATCTGCTGTTAACTGCTTAAAATTTATTGATGCAGGGATATAAAACCTGTTGGAATATTCCCTGACCATTCTGTCACTTGAAAAATCAATAATAGCCATTTTCATGGCTTCTTTCATCATTTTTATCCAGTTTACAGGGGGATTACCTCTTTTTCTGTCATAAAACTTTGGAATAACATCATTTTCAAGGACATTGAACAATGCCTGGCTTTCAACTTCATCCTGATACTCATGCTCTTCATAAATATCTCCATTACCAATGCTCCATCCCCTGTCTGCTTTATAAGCCTCACACCACCATCCATCAAGGATGGAAAGATTTAACCCTCCATTTGCAGCAGCCTTCATGCCCGAAGTTCCGCATGCTTCATTGGGGCGTCTTGGGGTATTGAGCCAGATATCACATCCTTGAACCATATACCTTGCTATATTAATATCATAATCTTCAAGAAAGACTACGCGGTGCCGGATATTCTTTTGCCTTGCAAATTCCACAATCTGCCTGATAATATCCTTACCTTCATCATCGTTGGGGTGAGCCTTTCCTGCAAACACCAGCTGAATGGGCATGTTTTCATCATTAATCAATTTTGCCAGACGCTCTTTGTCTTTTAATAAAAGCCCTGCACGCTTATATGTGGCAAAGCGCCGGGCAAAACAGATGGTCAGCACCCTGTGATCAAGCACGCTTACCACATCATCAAGAACATTTCTTGGTGCATTTCTCTTTTCATACTGCATTAATAATGATTTTCTGCATTTTTTGATTAAATTGGATCTATCCAGTTCATGGACATGCCATAGATCTGCATCTTCAATATCATCTATTCTGGTAATTAATCTAGGATTATTTAACCTGTTGGACCAGTCTGCAGAGAGATAACGTTCAAACAGGGAGTTTTTATGTCTGGAAAGATATGAACAGATATGAACCCCATTGGTAATATGTGAAATGGGAATATCCTCCACATACCTGTGCGGCCACAAAGGCTGCCACATTTTTCTGGCTACCTGGCCGTGGAGGCGGCTTACACCATTAATATATCCTGCACACTTTACACCAAAAATAAACATGGAACATTTTCCAGTATCTTCACTTCCATGGGGTTCTCCCCAGGATAATAATTCATCTTCTGAAAGGGCAAATTTTTCTGCATAGTGCTGAATATAGGGTTTGATCAATTGTTTTGGAAATTCGTCATGTCCGGCTGCAACAGGGGTATGCGTGGTAAAAATACTGCTTCTTTTACAAATTTGAACGGCACTTTGAAACTCCAGATCATACTTATCCATGATAATGGAAATTCTTTCAAGCCACGCAAAGGAGCAATGTCCTTCATTCACATGGCAGATATTGGGAAATATATCCATGGCAGTCAAAGCTTTAATGCCGCCAATTCCCAGTAATATCTCCTGGGCAACCCGAATTTCACCATGACTTGCATAAAGCCTTGAAGTTATATTCCTGATTTTTTCTGGATTTTCCGGTAAATTGGTATCCAGCAATAACAATTTAATTTTACCCACCCTTAACTGCCATACACATGCTCTAATCAGCCCAAAGGGTCCGGGAATTTCAATTTTTACCTCAAAACCGGATTTGTCCTTTAATTTCTGGAGAGGCAGATCAAATACATCATTAATGGGATAGGTTTCCTGCTGCCATCCATTGTGGTCAAGATATTGTCTAAAATACCCCTCACGGAATAAAAGCCCTATCCCTGTCAAAGGAATTCCCAGTGTGGAAGAAGCTTTTAAGTGATCTCCCGCAAGAATGCCAAGACCTCCTGCAAAAAAAGGAAGCGACTCATGGAGACCAAATTCCATGGAAAAATAGGCAATGGTATCCTTGGATCCCATATCAAACTCTTTAATCTGGGATACATAGGAAAACATTCTCTCAAACTTTGCTTTTACCCTTCTTAGATGCCCTAAAAAACTTTCATCATGGGACAGTTCATCAAACCGTCTTTGGGATATGCAGGAAAGAAAAGCCACAGGATTCTTTTTAACCTTATCCCATTGAGATGGATTAATACGGTAAAATAATTCAATGGCTTCAGGATTCCAGCACCACCAGAGGTTGCGTGCAAGATAATCCAAAAATGACAACTGCTCTGGAATAGCAGGGTATACTTTATAAATTTGCATCTCTTCCATTTGTTTAACTCTTAATTTTTAATTTTAATGTTTAATGCTTTA
>CAZYDL010000050.1:9749-15283 GCA_964646305.1 uncultured Desulfobacula sp.
CTTACAAACTCACTTGAACCCCAGGCCTGTGCATCACATCCCCTTGGTGTGTGGGGATAATCTCCATCAAGTATTTCAGGAATATATCCTGCTGCACCCTGTCTCATTAAAGGCAGCACACTTCCAAGCCAGGCAAGGCTTGTGGGGTAACTACTCTTGCCAAAAGTCTTTGCCCATGCCTCACAAAAAACCGGAAACGGCCATGTCCAGGCGGTTCCATTATGATAGGCAGGCTTCCTTTGAGTATCTTCATCACCCTTATATTCCCCTGTATAGGGAAAGTGGGGATCTTTTAACAATTGATCATTATAGATAATATTAACAGGATATTCAACCTTTTGGTCAGCAAGACTTCTAATTGCCCCTGGCACAATCAATTGCTGACATGTTTCAACACATTTTTGTGCAATCTTTTTATCTTTTATCACATCAAGAGTGAACAAAAAGAGTTGATTGGGCCTTAATGCATCATCTGCAACAGCATCCCTGGCAGAAACATCAGCATTGGCATGTAGACAATCAGAAAAAAAGGCAGATTGTTCATCATAAAAAAGCTCAAGAATAGATTTTTGAACCTTTTTGGCTTTTTGCCGCCACTTATTTTTGTTGGATGTATCAACCGGAATATCATCAAAAGTGTCAATTATTGCAAGAAAATCCAATACATTATACCACAGGGCCTGAATCTCAACAGGATATCCTTCACGGGGAGATCCAGCAGGAAAATTTGTATCCATCCATGTAAAATGGGATGGACTGTATAAAAGCATGGTATCTGGATCAATTTTTACACCGGTTTTTGTCCCTTTTATGAGTGAATTGGCAATGGACAGAAGAATATCTAAAACTTTTCTATTTTCAAGTGTTTCATTTAAAAAATCTGTAGTCTTCTCTTTTTTAATTAAATCTTTGCAACAGGCAAAAAACCATAAAGGAGCATCAGATGTCTCAATATTGGCTGCATCTTTTCCGCAAATCATATTAGGCAGGGTTCCATTGTCTTCAAACCTGCCAAACAGTCTTAAAATGGCTTTTGCCTCGGAGAATCTGCCAAGCTCAATCAAGCTTCTACAAAATATCAAGCTATCTCTTCCCCAGTCCAGAAACCAGGGATAGCCTGCAATCACACTTTTGTCCGGGCCTCGATTCACAATAAAAGCATCAAGGCTTTTTTGGGCTGCCTGGAAAAGAGTTGTTCTTTTTTCAAAGGTTTCAGTTTGGAAAAATCTTTTTTGTTCTTTTAAATTAATGCTCTCATCCCAGTTTTCATACACACCTGCATTGAGCAGTATTTTTTCTTTGCCAAGGCAGGAAACTGTGAAATATCCAGGGCTGAAAAGATCGGAATCAGGGTCAAGTCCTCTTAGTTTTTCCAAAGGATGATGAATCATATAATGCCATTCAGGCTCATGGATAAACTTGCCCTTTGATATATGTAATTCAAGTTTTTTATGATTTGAAAGCACAAAAGAGAATCCATTTTCAACAACATGAACAGCTTCAGGCCATTGATTTTCCGGACCTTTAAATGCTTTAACAAGTTCATGAAAACTTCTATCTTCAATATCAGGTCTCATGATAAGGGTCACAGCCTTGTCATCTTCAAGAATCAAATTATTATCATAGCCGGCACTGCCCCGTTCCATTGCAAGACAGATACGGTTTTCCACAGAATCAAGTGTGAGATACAATTTAATAACATAATATTTGCCTTCTGATGTAGGAATATGAAACAGCCACCTGCCACCATGGTCGTAGGAAAATATAAATTTTTCCAGGCAATCGGGAACAAGTTCTCTGGAATAACCCTGAAAAATTGCCCAGATTCTGCATCTTGAAAATACCATCCAGCGATTCTCTGGCGTATTTTTATCCATATTTGCCCCAAGGAATGCATCATATTTGCTGTATAGTTTGCCCCACCATGCAGCCGCCCTCATCATGCCGCCTGTGTTTGTGGCAGCCATCAACTTTAAAAAAGGAGTTTTTAAAATTTCCTTTCTTGTAAAAGAGTAATCCATATATAAATCTTTAAACGGGGCAAGATAGAGCAGAGAAGCTGTTTCTATCCTTGTTCCTTTAGGGCCGATATCGTTGGATTCAAACATTCTGATAGTCAGGATATACTCTTTGTGTCCATGTCTAATGTTGCCTGGAGGAAAAAGTGCAAAATTTTCTTTGCCATCTAAAGTCAAAATCCCTTCTTCATATCCAAGTGATTTTTTATTTGAACCTTTTTCATCAATAACCCGGTCAATAATCTGGTCAATAATTTGGGCTCTGAATCCTGCCTTACATTTGACTAAAAGAAAATATCCTGGAGGGACCATTACCTGGCGCTTTATATCTTTTTCAACCTGAAAGACAATTACTTTACTCTCTTTGCTGTCCCCATTAAATGAGCGAATAAATTCAATTGGGTCTTTGGCAAAAGATTTTGCCTGCTTTTCAACATCAATATTTGTTAAATGCCCATATCCTTTAAAGATGGTGTGAATTAATAAAACTTTTGCTTTTAGTTTTTGCAGATAAACTCTTTTAGGAAGATTATTTTGAGTAATATTTTTTTGCTTTATAAGCTTGATATCATCAAAATCAGGGGTCAAAACCATGGCCTCTCCTGGTTTTAACTGCATTGAACAAAAGTCGTGCTCTATTTTTATTGTAATGGAGCTGCCTGAAATCAAATCATGCAAATTTGTTTCATTCATATTAACAGAATGTCTGTTCCAGGAGATTTCATTAATGTTTTCACAATCAAGATTTATCACAATCAAAAGTTTTTTATCTTCTGCTTTATTAAAGCGCAGCAAAACAAGCCCTTCACATTGGTTATTCTGGATCAGCTCAAGCTTTGTTGCACCGAAAAAACAGGGATGATTCTTTAAAATAAGATTTAGTTTGTGAATATGTTCAATCTGATTGTTTTCATCTCCCCAGTTAAGGCAACTTGATTCATGCACATCAATTTTCTGGGTGGCAAACCACTCCACACCATTTGCAAATCCAAATCCTCCAGCAATGGAAAAAAGCGCACTCAGAGACGTTCTCATCTTTGCATAGCACCTTGAAACCGATGCAAGCCGATTATTATCATGGGTCTCAGCAAAATGGATGGCAGCCCCGCACCTGTTTGACATATCAAATGTTTTTGGAAGATAATGTGAAATTTCATCCCTTGAATAATTTTGGAACAATTCAGAATATGCCCAGTTAAAATTAGCTCTTCCAAGAATATCACAGGTTGTTTTAATAAGTCCTCCAAGACCCTCAAGAAAAAACAGTGTTTCAGGATATTGAACTCTTACCTTGGCTACAATGTATTCCCAGGCATTAACAGGAACCATGTAGCCTGCGTCGCACCTGAAACCATCAACCCCCCTGTGGCACCAAAGCAGGAATACATCTGCCATATATTCCCAAAGCTCTGGTTTTGAATAGTCAAGCCTTGTTAAATCTGCCCAGACAACACCCCATGCTCCAGGGGCCTGAATCTCCCCATCCTCATCTCTTACAAGCCATTCAGGATTGCTCTCATGTATGGAAGCTGCCCACCCTGTATGATTAATGGCAATATCCATGAACAGATAGCCTTTATAAAAATGAACCATATCCACAAGTTCCATAAATTGTTCCATGGGAGTTGCAGCAGGATCAAACTGTGCAAGGGCCGGGTCAACATCTGTAAAATTCAAGGCAGCATATGGACTTCCAAACCGCCCCATTCTGGCATAGGTGGTGGGAGTGGGATGTATTGGCAGAAGATGCAGGATACGACATCCAAGTTTTGAAAAAATAAACTCCACCTGATCCTTTAGGTCTCTGAATTTTCCTGACTGGGGTATAACAGTATATCCTTTTTCATCCAATTGTTTTATGGCAGCAGAAAAATCATCTTCAGCTATTTTGCAGGACTTGGTGCTGGCAAACTGCCTGACAAAGGCATTGTAAATGATATTGCCGCAAATTGTTCCTGCCGGCTCCACATTTAAAATACAATTTTCGCCCGGGGGCCATACCGGAGTAGTATGATTTTGAGGGATAAAAAAACATTTAGCCTTAAAAAAACCTGTCTCATGCAAAGGAAGAAGAATTTTAAATACAAGATCACTCTCCTGCTCCATTTCAATATCATACCAGGCTTCACCAAGCTTTATTTCGCCTTTTTCCACCCTTTTTATGATTTCCTGGCGTGCAATTTTCGCAAACCCGAGGTTGGTTCTTACAAAAGCTTTTCCCGGAACCTTATTTGAGAGAACTAACTGAAAACAGACACTATCACCGCAATACATAACTTTAGATTCACCGGGAATAGGAGATTGGGTTACACTCATCCGTGTTTGCATGGACACCTCCTGTAACTTTGTATTTAGATGCTTATATTCAACCTTTAATTATGAATGGTGATTTAAAGCATAACATAAGATAATTATTGTGTATATGAATTTAATAAAAGGACCTTAATAGACTTCTTCTGTTGATTTTTATTTGATAAAACTTAGATATAATTTAGCGTCTTCATCCATGAAAATGTCAAAAAGTTCAGGATCAAAGGATTTATTCCGCTCTTCATGCATGATTCCCAGGGCTTTTTCAAGGGGCATGGCTTTTCTATAGGGTCTATCCGAAGTAATTGCATCCCAGACATCTGCAATGGCGGCAATCCTGGCTTCAATGGGAATATCAAGCCCGCTCAAGCCATATGGATACCCGCTGCCATCCCATTTTTCCTGATGGCATAAAGCTATATTTACAGCTATGGGAGCGATTTCCAGCTTAGATAACAGTTTTTCCCCTATCACAGGATGTTCCTTGATATGTTCAAATTCCTCATTGGTAAGTCTGCCCGGTTTATTGAGAACTTCATCCTTTATTCCTATTTTTCCAACATCATGAACAATGGTTCCAAGATATATATCATTTATCTGATTTTCCGGCAGACCCGCCTTCTTTGCAATATTTCTTGCATAACCTGCAACTCTCTCGACATGACCACCAGTATATTTGTCCTTTGATTCAATAACAGAGGCAAGAACCATCAGAAAAACCTCAAGCTGATCCGAGCGGGTTTTCTCTCTTTCCAGTTTATGAAGACTGAGAACATTTTTAACCCTTGCCTGGAGTTCAAGATGGTGAAAGGGTTTGGTCAAATAATCATCTGCCCCGAGCTGAAGGGATTTTATCCTGTCATCCTGTTCTGTCAAAGAGGTGATGATAATAACCGGAAGATTTACAGTTTGCTTATTGGTTCTGATGTTTTTAAGCAGGGTGTAACCATCCATAATCGGCATCATAATATCAGAAATAACCAAGGAGGGATCACAATCCAAAATAGCCTGCCATGCGGCCTGGCCATTGGATGCAATAAAAAGCGTATATCCCTTTAATGCAACACTTAAAAAATCTTGAATCCCCTTATTATCCTCAGCTATAACAATTATACCCTTGGAAGACTTGCCCGGTTCAATCTTTTTTATGGTTTGTTCATGGGAAAAAGTTTTTTCAGACCTTGAGATCCTTATTAAATCTTTATT
>CAZYDL010000051.1:0-14809 GCA_964646305.1 uncultured Desulfobacula sp.
ATGCTTCAGCTATCCATATGGGTGATTCCCATTTAACAAGCTGAAGTTCATCAATGGTTGTGTGCAATTCTTCAATAACAGGCCGGGCAAGTTCGGGTCTTCCTGCTTTTAAACAGATTCTTGCCATGAGCAGCTGGTAATTTGTTTTTTCTCTCATGGATTGAGCACTGCAGGATGCACCTAAAAGCTGTTCCAAAGCACTTTTAATTCCTGTTGTATTGAGTTTTTGAACAGCATCTTTCCAGACTGCATCCTCTATGCCGGCTGAGCCCAAGAGGCGGTTTACATGATATTGTCCAACAATATTCTGTGTGGTTATTGCAGCGGTGTCAGCAGTGTTGTTTTGAGGCTGGGCAGTGTTGCCCGTCAATGTTTCGTTTTTATCTGCCTGGTCTGACCTGGCTTCTGATACCATGGGTTCCGGATCAGGTTCCAGCTCTCTCTTTTTTTTAATAATCTTTGTTATCAAAGAATTGCATTCGTCAAGTGAAGTTTTTACCTCTGCAAGCCTGGGAGCTTCTTTTCCAAATTTTTTATCAATAAGAGTATCAAGAGTTTGAAAATTGTCCACACAGGTGTTTATTTCTTTATAAAGTGTTTCATAATATTGTCTTGAAGATGCCTGTTCAGCAGAATTAAAAGTATCGGCAGTTATTTTACCCTCTGCAATCATTTCATCCCTGAGTTTCCTTTTCGGTTTATCGAGTTTTGCAGCATCTTCTTCAGAGCCAACCTTTCTTGATTCCTGATATTGAATCAAAGAGTAGCCGGAACTGACTGAAGGATCGGTTACAGGAATGTTTTTAATTGGCAGCCAGATTTTTTCATTCATGAATTCAAAGGGTCCGACCCTGAAATCCAGATCGTCATCTTCAATTTCAGGAAAGAGGTTTTCCCAGAAATTATTTAAGAAACCAATGATCACTTCCAATCCCTGGCTAAATCCCTTAAAACCAGAAGTAATGGTTAAGGCCTCTAAAAGCCAGACAGCTATCTGAAGATCTTTGGTTTTTTCAGTTAATGCTTCAATGGAAAGAGAGAGTACCTGATTCCAGTCAGAAGTTTTAACTTCATGCTGCCACTCTCCCTGCTCCATCTGATCATCTGCCCGTCTTGCTTCCTGAATAGAGTCATAAACAGGTGTATACCTGAGGTTTTCCCCTGTAGTGTTTTCTCCAGGAATTGGTGCCAATAATGAATCTATATCAATCATAACAGCCTCTATTTTTTTGGTTGATTATCAAAATTGATTGTGCGTATTTCAAGAATGGGTATCTCTTTGTCTCCCGCCTGGTAAACATGCTGGCCAACTGCCTTTGAAAATGATCCACAGATGGTTTTCCAATCAGTTAATTTCCCCATTTTGACCATATCATCGTCATGGAGATATGATTCAGGATAGAGTACAGGCAGAAAACATCCAATGGTCAGATTATTCCATGTTGTAATATTTGCTTTTATCCAGATAAGATCAAACAGAGATTGGGGTGGTTCTATAATGATTTCGCGTATTGATTCAAGGGGGACCAGAAGATATCTGTCATATTCAAAAATCTCAATAAAACAGGAGAGAAAAATATCAGTATCACTAAAGCTGTTGAATGATTCATCATTGATGGTACCTTTGATGTCAGGTCGCTGTATATCAATTTTGTTTACTAATTTTAAGGCATTATCATACTCATTATTCCGGACATATTCCATGGCATTTAAATAGTCATCTCTATAATCTGGAGTTTCAGGCAGAAACGAGGGCTGTTTTTTGAATTGAAAGACTTCTCTTCTCTCTTGTTCAGCAAGGATAAGGTCGCTATATACTTTATGTCCGGTTTGGGCATTCTGACTGCTGGTACCCAGGATATTCAAATGGTTTTGAGCTTTTCCCAACTCTCCAAAAAATAGAAGTACCTGGAAAAGCATTGTTCTTAAAGCATGATTAGAAGGAGATTTTTTTAGCTCGGTTGTCAATTGTTCTCTGGCCTGTTGCAGGTTTCCCGAAAGAATCAATGATTTAATATCCATATTATCGCCTTTTCACGTTTAAAGTTTCAAAAGAGAGTCAGAAGATCATTGGGAACAAGTGGTCTGTTATAAATTTTTAAAACAGGTTGTTCCGGCAGCCCTCCAATAAATACACAATCAGGTACACGCACTCTTTTTTTAAACAGTTTTTTCAATAACCCGGTTTCTGTGTCTGCGAATCCCGGTGGGTTGTTTTTATTAATTGGAATATTAATTTCAGCTTAAATTTGTTTATTACTATTTTTTACACGATTTATTTCATAATATCCAGGTAAAATCTCCAATGTATCTAATTCATTGGGGTTTGCCATGATGGATTTGGTATTATCCCATTGTAAAGGATTGAATCTGGTATTGCCCAAATGCAGTTTAAAATCATTGAAACTTTTAAACCTTTTAGCCGAAAGGTTCTCAAATATTCGCAATATTGAATCAAATACCTGGAAAACAATCTCCCAGTCCTTTGCCCATCCTAAAATTGTTCCATGCCCGGTAATAAAAAGAGGATAATGTCTGCCAATGCTATCGCTGCTGTTTTTAATGATCCCGCATATGAGATCATTTTTCTTTATTCCTTTGATCCAGAACCTGTAGGAATAGATTAAATTATCTTTTACATCAAGCAGTTTGCTGCCGCTTTCCACCCACATGGAAAGAGCATGAAGAAGTGTGTTGTTTGTCTGATAATCTAAATAGTCATTAAATGATGGATGTTTTCCATAAACAGACCATTGCCACTCCCTGTTATTTGTGTTTATTCCCAGCATTGAACAATCTCCTGTGGAATCCTGCCTGGAGCTGAATTCAATAACCTGATCACCTGGGAATCACCTTTGAATTTATAGTTTACATCTATATATTCAATGTTCATGCGTTTAAGAGCATCCTTATGTTCTGGAAAATCCTCTATTGTAAATTTATGGTGACCGTTTTTAAAATTTCTTAAAAATTTCGGGAAAGCATGATGGCCGGTATATTTTTTTATTAAAGTTAAATTTCCAATGAGTATTTTGAAAACCACATCGCAGGGAGCCTGCTGGGACCATGTAAATGTTTTTGATCTGAGATAGTTACGATTTTCAAGTTTTTTAGTTTCATTGTCACATTCAAGTGCCAGAATTGTGGCATGGGGCTCTATTCGTGCTGATTTATTGGCTTTGGTAGGATATCCTGTAACTTTTACATTATAAGTTCTTTTGGAAGGTTTGGCAGCGGCAACACCCCTGGTCATAAAAGTAAAAAAAGATTTATGGAATGGTATGTACTTTTTATTTATTTTTTTGGGATAAAAACCTTTTTTTATACCTCTTTCAATAAAAGGTTTGCCTGTCTCTTTAACAAAAAGAGTTGCAAAGCCTTTTGACCCAAGCAAAAGTGAGGTGGTATTTTTTTTATCAGAAGCATCATTTAATTCCATGAGGACATCTTCTTCCCATTTTTTTTGTAAAACACATGATGCCTCATGGAGCATATACTCATGATAAAACTCAAAGGGACCGGCAACGATTTTCCAGAATTCTTCAGATTCGCCGCTATCAAAGGACATTGCACTTTTCAGTGTTGCAAAGGAGTCAAGGGCAGTAAAAAATGGATGGCTGCTTATTTTCACATCCTCGCTGTATATCAATGAAGCAGTTTTAAATGCCTCGTTTCTGGATGCAATAAGAGGAGTAATTTCTGCCAGTGCCCTGTGATATAATACCAGTGATTTAACAGTTCGCAACATGGATTCACTGTTAATCTTATTGCCAAGCTTATTTTTGGCTCTTGCAGCTTTGTCCATTTTTGATTTAACACCTACAACTGCTTTACTTAATAACCCTGGTTTTGCATCTTTTTTGATTTTAACAAATTTTTTCTGGGGTAATAGTTTATTGTAAGCATATACAAGCTTGACCCATGGTGGGGGATTCTCTGCACTGACAAAGGGTATGAGTTCCTTGGCAATAATTTTTAAAAGTAAGAAATAAATCTGATCTTCCTGATAGATTCTTTTTGCAGCATCCCTCCAGTTATTTCTGGTTTTAAGCCTTGTTTTTCCCTGGGGGAATTGTTTAATAAAATTATGCCAGGCAGCAAAATACTCTTTTTTATACAATTGAGCAAAATTTCTTTTCATACCTGCAATAACCAATGGATTTTCAAGGGCCTGCTCTATTTCATTGATAAAAGCATCAATGCTTTTTTTCCCTGTAAGGGTAAATGACGATGGAACATAGATGGGTTGAAAGTTATTATTTTGAAAGCCCCAGAAATCTGCAAGGCTGTATATTTCATTTTCAGGTCCCAAATTGATCATGGGAACAAGCCAGTTTAAATCAGAATCTTCCAGAGTAAGAATACGTTTTAACCATCCTTGAAGTTCATTCATGCGAAGGTTCATGACCTCTTTATCATTTTGCAGGGTGAGATAGGTAAAATAGAGATCTTTAAGTTTTAGTTTGACTTCCTGGGCAATGTCAAGGCTGGCATCTACAGCAACAATATTGTAAAACAGATAGGCCTGATCAGAAGCAGGAGTGGTATTCTCCTCTTTGAGCATGGCCTTAATTAAATTAATCCTTACCACAAGGTGGATAACATGATTCATGATTTTGTCTTTTGGCGTTGCAGAGGAGAAGAAAGTCATTCTATCAATCATCTGTTTATCCAAAGGTTCTATAAAACGTTTTTCAAACTGGGAGCAGTATTTTGCTTTTAATTTTGTTTCAACCTCAATACTCTCATTCAAGCTAAAACGCGGAATCCACCAATTATTGTTCTTCTCTTCCACTCTTGAAATAACGTCTTTAAAATTTTCAAATGATGCAACATCTTTTAATGTTTCTCCACTGAAAATAACTGGTTTGGAAAAGACTGCAACAACCTCATTTAAAGTATTCAGGTTTTTAACAAAGGAAAAACTTAAGAGACCGCATATTGCAATAACAATGGCAAATAAAGAGGCAAATCCCATATTGCGGGTCAGCTTGCGCCATTCAAATGCCTGCTGGGTAATTGAAAATATATTGCGATCTGCAGGCATAAGTTTTGAAAAAAAATCATGCAGGAACAAACCTTGGTTTGTGCCAGGCAGCACTTCATTCTCTCCAATCAAGCCAAGGTCCTTCAGGAAATGAGAATAGGGGGTGCCTTCCTGGCGGCCGCTGCTGAAAAAGATGCCTCGAAAAATTGGTGCTTCCTGATATGGATTCTCCTGAAAAATTCCTTTGATTAAAGCATTAAATCCTGGTTCAAGTTTTTCAAATTCCCCTGGAAATAATAGAAGTTCAGGGTCAATGTCCCTGGCTTTGTTTTTTTGAATTATTAAAAGCCTTGCATCGCGAATATGCTGTCCCACACTGTTAAAGCAATTTGAAACAAGCTCATCTGATTTCATTGCCATATCATGATTGATAAAACCCATGGGCTGCTTTAATGTATTTTCATCTAAGCTGTCACAAAAGGATGTCATACCCTGTACGAGATCACATTTAGTAACCATTATATACACTGGGAACCTGGCTCCTATAACACTCATCATCTCATCAATACGTTTTCGGATCCCTGCTCCATACTGCTCAAGTTCATCGTGTTTCATATCATTTAATGAATCAACCGGAACAGTTACAATCAAGCCGTTTAAAGGCTCTTTTTTTCTGTATTTTGCAAGTTGATCAAGAAATTTATGCCACTCTTCACTGTCCCTTTGCTCATCCACGGGAATTGTGTATCTGCCGGCAGTATCTATTAAAATTGCTTCCTCAAAAAACCACCAGTCACAGTTTCTAGTGCCGGATAAGCCTGAAATTGCCTGAACATCAGTAAATGATGATGAAAGTCTGGCACTTTTTATGGCAGTGGTTTTTCCAGATCCCCCCATTCCTATAATCATATACCATGGAAGGACATAAAGTGGATTCCCATGGCTTTTGAGATGGGATTTTTTTAAAGCCTGGATGGCTTCTTTCCACTTGCTCTGCATTTCAAGGGCTGTGTTCTGCTGCTCTTTTTTAAGGGACTTAAAGGTTTGGCTGTCATTATCAAGAATCTGGTTTACAAATCTTTGTTCGCGTTTTCTCAACAGGCTTTTTTTAATGAAAATTGAGGCAAGAAATATACCGATAATTCCAATAATAAAAAATATTCCAACCCATAAAGGCCATTGAGTCCAGAGAAGGATTCCAAAAATCAGCACACCTGCCAGCAGGAGTAGTGAGATGATAAAAAACACTTTAAAGATAGTAGAAAATATATTTTTCATTTTATGGTATCCTGCTTATTATGGTTTCACCCATATTGCTTAAAATAAATTTATAAATTAAAAAAAGCAGGCCATATACTCCTGCAGGAATTAAAAAAACAAGATATTGCATCATGGACCTGCCTGTTTTTTTTGCGGCAGGCATTGTGTTGTCAACGCTTACAATGGCTTCAGGAAATAGCTGCATTCGTCTTAAAGATGGTAAATCAATGGAACTCCCAGTGATTAATTTTAGATTTGATGTTTTTAGCTGGTCAAGAAGAAGCTCATCTCCAGCATTACAATACTGCCCTGTAAATCCTAAGGATAAACACAGAAAATAGACTTCTCTGACCTCATTTTGATGGGGACCGATTGAATTTAAATTTTTAAAAAAAAGTTCTCCGGCATTGGCAGTCTGATAAAACTTACGTTGAAGCTGTTCAAACTGCCAGGTGCTTTTTCCTTCCCAGTCAGATTTCAAGATTGCTTCGTCAATCCAGGCAAATACAGCAAAGCGTGCCAGGTCATAATCTTTGTCGGAAAAAGCAGTTGAATCGTGCTCTTGTTTGCTTTTAGTATTAAGCCGTTCAACATCAGAATTTACAAGATCAAAGGTTGGTGAATCCTCTTGATTCTTTTTTAAGACAAAAAGAACATAGGCAATCAGATCTGTAAAACAATCAGATAATCTCATTGTTAATTCCTTTTAATGACAATTAATTCCAGTTTAATATCTTCCGGGGCAGTGTCCCAGTAAATGGCAATATTGTTTTTTTCAATTACATTTATCCATAGTTTGCTGTTGTGATCTATCTGAAAGTATATTGCTCCTGTTTTCCTGGGCAGCTCCTGTGGAGGAGTGGATAGATGATTAAACTTTACACCGGGCAGTGATTGTGCAATGAGTAAAGGCAGGGATTCACGAGAGCTCAGTTTTGCAATATTTTGAAAGGATTCAATTATAAAATCTTTGTCGCCTTCAGAAGAGACTACAATATAGAAACGATTATGCAGATCAAGAACCTGTGGCATCATTTCCGCAGTAAAATAGGTTCCATCATAATTTAAAGGAATAATATAATCAGGACCTGCAGTGATTTCTTCAAGCAGAGTTGTTATAAGTTTTTGTATACTGTCAAAGCAGGTGTAAAGCTTTTTATGATCATATTCAGGCAAAAGGGCTGACCCGTCACTTAATTCACCATTTGCAGAAATTTCCTGGGAAAAGGATGATAATTCACCTACAATCTGCCTTAACATTCCATAAACAACCCAGGGATGCATATATTCTGTTTCAGTATAATGAGTTAACAGGGGCACATACCTGTTAAGAGATCGTAAAACAAGAATAAATATCATATCGCGTGATCCAAATTCAGAGTTATGAATATTTTTATCCCGTTTTACAGATTCAAGTTGATGACATCTCGATAAAATCTGGTCTTTAATTTCTCTTATTATTCCAAATAAGGTCTTGGATGATGAAATTGATACACAAGGGTGGATAAAGTTTTTTGACAGGATAATTTCATCCTTGTTTTTCATGAGTTCAGCAATGGGAAAAACCAGATAATCACTTATCTGATCTAATTCAGTTTCCCAGAAAATTTTAATATGATAACTCATCCTTTTAATCTGGGCTTCCGGCCCGTTCTGGTACATGTCCGGAATATCTTCGGGTTCAGCAAGGGATACAAATCTTGAGGATTCATCATTCAGGTTGTTAAAATTTGGTACAATGGATACATTTTCAGATTGATCACTCCATTTTTTTATCCCCATATATACTTTAAATGTTTTACCGCCATCTTCCCATGAATTTTCAAAGGAACGTGGTTTTACACATGCATTGTCATCAATTATGCAATGGGTCATATCATTAAATAAAAATTCACCGGATTTAATTTCAAAAATATGATTTAAAAGTGATGATTCAAGGATATCCAATGACACCACACCCCAAAGGTTTGGAGAGATATACTTATATAAAGGGGTAAACAGTGATTTTGTATAAAGATCACATAGTTGAAAGTGCTGGGGCTGGAGAAAAAGACCCTGATGCCAGAAAATTGGTTTTGCCATACTTATGATCCTTTTTTTATATCATCTATCCTGGTCTATCCTGCTTTGAATATCTTTGATCTGCGTTGGCCCTAAATAAAGATCAACATTAATCAAGGCTGGAACATTGGTTTTGGTTGTTCTGATAAATCCCTCTTTTTTAACTACAATGGGAATATTGATTAAACGTGTTATTCTCTGTTTTGATATTTTAAGATACCCTGCTGCAACAGCCAGATATTTTGCATTTTCAGCCCTGTCGAGTTTGATATCTATGGTTTCACCCGGGTGAACTATTATCTGTTTAACCACTGCAGCGCTTGTATCAAAAATGGAACAGTCCAGGAGTGTAAAAAGTCCATTTAAATCACCTGATAATTGATTAAAACCATTTGGATCATTTAACTGATACACACAAAGATGTAATGTATGGGCATCCCCTTCATTAAGATTTAACTTGGGATCAGCTTCTATATGCAGAGATATTGCCTCTTTTTCATAGGTCCATTCAGGCGGGGGAAGTACTTTAGCTGAGCATGAGCAGATAAACAGAGCCAGGAAAAGAAGAGATAAAATATATCCGGCACCTCTACAACCATACAATTTGCTGATATTTTTTGAAATAATACTCCCGATATTCTGTTTTTCCAATTTTACCTCCTGTGATTAAAAGATGTTTTCTGGCATTGTTTTTCAAATTCCCGGAAATAGTCTTCAGTAAATTTACCTGATTCAAACCATTGTTTGAATTTATTGTATTTTGATTCATAGGCTTTATAACATTTTGCATGCTTTAAGGGACTCAATTTCATCACACCTGCCTCTTTTTCCAACAGCTCCGGTGAAAGCTCCATGAGAATCTGATTGACTTTTTCACAGGCTGCATCTTTTGATGCCTCCCGTGTAACCAGAAATGCCTGGGTGATTTGACCAATATAGGCTTTAAGGGGAATTTTCTGTTCACTGTCTTCCATGTGATATCCTATCACCTGTCTTATGGTTTCATCTTGTCCCTGACTGCCGCAAAGAGTTGAATTAATAACACTTATTAAATGATTTAAAGAATCAAATATAGTGTTGAGTGATTCAGCCAGTTTGTTGAGCTGCTTATCTAAAGATATATCATTTGCATCAAAATTACGCCCTAAAAGCAGAGAGAAGACTCTGTCAAGAACTGGATTGTTGCCAGACAAAGCATCACCTGTATTTGCTTGATCCATATCAAATTTTCCAAGAAGAGAATCAAGAATTTTGGTTTTATCTTCCCAGGTATACCCATTTAATTGTTCATTAAGATATGTTTCAATTAAATGTTCAGCCTCTTTAGGGTCAGTTTTATGATATTCAGATAATGTATCTGCTAAATTTTCAATTAGTCTGTTTGTGTCCATCATTTTGACCCTTTGGATTTATTATCCAGGTTTTCAGGTATAATAATAACAGTTTTTTCCATGTCCTGATCTTTAAAATTATTATCAGCCACACTCCCTTGTCCCTTTGAATCAATAACAGGTCTGTTTTGATCTGTATCAATGGTTTTTTTACTGTATTCAGGGACTGCAGATAAATCATCCCTTGTTAATATTACAGTTTTTTCCATGTCAGGCTCAAAGCCTAATCCTTTTGTTGATATTTTTTCCATTGTATCTTGCTGCGTTTTTACTTGAGTTGTATCAGATGGTTTCTCATTTGACACTATATCAGAGCTGTTTTTGGATTTTAAAGTGTTATTAAAGGTATCATCTTTTGTAATATGAGGTTTATAATTGCTTTCAAATGATTTATTGATTTTTTCTTCGGGAGTGGACAGGGTAAAAGTTTCCATTATGTCATTATCATAATCACCTGTTTCATATTCCCACCTTTTTTTTATTCTGCTTAGAATATTGTGAATCTCATGATGGGAAGAGTCTTCCTGTTTTTTTTGCTGTAAACCTGTTGTCTCTTGTTGTTCTTGAATATCCTGTGTTGAAATGATGTGTTTCTGGTTAAAAAGCTTTTTCTTTATATCATCCATAATGCAGTCAATGGCGTTTATTATTGATTTGTCATCATTGATATCTTTTGTTTTGCCATCATTGGAATTCGGGGAAAAAAGGGAAAAAAACAGCTTAACTATTTTATTCCACAGATCAATATGATCATTGTGAATAATAAACAACGGGTTGTTCCAGAAAATCTGATGGTTTTGAAAAACCTTATTACCTTTAAGAAGGTTGACAAGATCAATGGAACTTTGATCTGATGTTTTTAATTGTTTAACTATAGTGCCGGCTTCCAGAAAAATCTCTTTACTGCGCTGATTTTTATTTGCAAAAAAAACATACAGCCACAATGATGCTAAATAGGAAGAGAAAATTTGCTTGTGTACAATGTCCTGTTTATCATCTTTTTTATCTGGAACATCGAGTATATTAACACTGAAATTCCATAAATAGGGCAATACAGATTCTTTATCACCTAATTTAATCCATAATTTTTTAAAGGATAACTCAAATTCATAAAATTGAGACTGCTTTGATCGTATGGAAATAATTCTTGCTGTTTCCCTTAATAAAGAGAGTTTAAGATACATAACTTCAAGGAAAAACATTGGGCTGTCCTTAAAAAAGAAAGCCTGTTTTGACTCGTATTTATTAAATTTTTCTTTGTCGGGCAGGGAAATTCCATACTCCCTGAGCAGATCAAGGTCATCAATGTCTGCTCCGGAAATTAAGGGCAAAAAAGCTTCCATGGTCATATCAGAATCATTAAAACACATCATATGAAATGGAAAAAATGAAAAAAAATTAATTCTTTTATCAGCCTTTTCTCCTGACATATAACACTCCATCCGTTCCTTGCATGTGTGGCAAGGGAAAAAATGCTCTGAAGAGACTTTTAAGTTTTTAAAATCATGAATCAGGTCAAATCTGTTTTTTACATATCCAGGGTCATAGCCATCTTTTGAATAGGTATAAAATTTTGTTTGAGCAGAAGTTGATATGCACTTAGGGCAGTATAAATAGCGTTTCAGTGAATTACTATAGGAGGGCAGGGCGTTTTTTTTAAGAAGCTCATCATCCATGCACAACTCAAGCTCTGCAGCGCAGACAGGACAGGGAGGGTGAAAGTAAGAATCCATTTTCTGGCAATAAAAAAGAGATTTGAAAAGGTAAGGCTCCTCAATATACTCCTCAGGACTGGTAAAATGGAGAGCTGAGCTGTTTGTACCCGAAGAGATAAGATGCTGCCATCTTTTATCAAGCATGCTGTTTGTAACCGGATTTAAATCACTATATTCAAATGGGTAGTTATCCCGCTGAACAAGAAGTAATAATTTTTTAAATTTTAATGTTTTATTGAGTCTGATTTCTCCTTGAATAACCCTTGCAAGTTTGCCTGAATTGTCCACAACCTGGAATGGAAAAGCAGTGTTGAATTTATCAGAAACATTTTTATACAAAGCAAAATTCATGTAAAAACTATTCTTTTTATATTTCAACATTTGAATGAGAGAATGCTGCTTCACTAAATTCTCCTTATGGTTATAATTAAGGCTGATAGGGCGCTCCAGTAAGTTGATCAACATAACCCCCATATCCTTCAGGGACAAGACAGAATGCCAGCACAACTTCAGTATACCTGCGGGATACCTGCTGTAATTGAGTGATAACTTCTGATAAGTGCATGCCGTTCCGGTTTGCCCGTTTATTACGTATGGTGACGACATCAACGGGAACATGATTGCTGTTATCGACAAAATTTCTTATGCTCTGGTAATTTTCAGCAGCTTTATGCAGCCCTAAAGAGTGTAGCAGGCGCCTTCCAAAATATGGACTGGCATGGTGGTACCCCTGGAATTTAGTCAGGGTAAAATCGCCAACTGCACCATGCTGCCCACCGGCCTTTGCCATGGTGTCGTTTTCATATCTGGTGATCCAGTTATCTAAGGTGCCGGCAGTTTCTGCACCATAGTGGCGATCCATATAAAAGGTAAAACCACCTGGGTTATATCCCTGTCCATTAACACGCTGCCCGCCATGTGAAGAGATAATTACACGATTGGTTGCCAAGGCATCGTGCCGAAATACTCTAATGCGGCTCATTCGTAGTTCATTTGACATTTTGTTAACCCCCTGCACTTAATTGATTGTGAATAGACCTAACACTTGCTCAATCCGGTTTTTAAGTTTGAATGGATTTATGGCGGGAGCCTATAAAGTTCCAACTTATTTCCAATGTACTTGGAAACTTCCATTCTATCCTCCTTATTGTTAGAAGAAACATGAGGTATACATAACTATATCCTTCTAATTATGCTGTATTTGTGATTAGTGTCAATAAAAATATTAAAAAAACAGATATTATTGCCCTTTAACAGCAAGCCCCTGGTAATTAAAACTTATCAGTTTGAGATTACTCATGTACACCATATCCAGATGTTTAATTGTGAAGCCACTGTTTTTTATGAGACCGGGTATATTTCTGTTAAGATTACACCCACCTGCAATGCTCTTCCAGGCTGGATTTAATCTGTTTTGCCATTTTGCAATATTATTATCAGGAGCTTTGCCATGTTCGCAAAAAATTAAAATACCCTTTGGCTTTAAAACCCGCTTCATTTCATTTAAAGCTTTATGTACATTAGGGATTGTGCATAGAGTATAAGTTACTACTATAGTGTCAACACTATTGTTTGCAAGGGGAATTTCTTCACCTGACTGGCAGATAAAATTTATATTAAAGGGGAGATCAGCAGCAGTCTGTTCAGCGATTTTCAATAATTGTTTTGAAGGGTCAATTCCCCATAAAAGATCAATATTATCTGCTTTGTAAAATGGTAAATTTAATCCAGAACCAATACCAATTTCCAATACTTTTCCTCTGGCAAGGGGAATAACTTTTTGACGCTGGGATCTTACATCATTATGGGAACAAACCCAATGTGTCAGCTTTGGTAAAATATATTTATCATAAATCTGCATTGAAAATTGTTTTACATTATCCATCCTCTTTTGTTAAGATTATTTTTATAAATTATTATCTTTTGCCTGTGGTGAAATAATTATGCTTCAACCATGCTGGCTTAAGAGCGGGAGACTTAAATGATTAAATCCATGAATATAGCCTGGTGGGTGCAGCGATGGGCTGAGCTCACACCTGAAAAACCTGCAATTATATTTGAAAATCAGGTTATTAATTATAAAGATCTTTGTGCAAGAGCTGACAGGACAAGCTGCTGGCTGCAGTCCATAGGGATAGAAAAAGGTGACAGGGTCGCTGTCATGCTCCATAACTGCCCTGAATTTTTAGATCTGTTTCTTGCATGTTCCAGGCTGGGAGCTATTTTTGTCCCCATTAACTTTCGTGTTACTTCCATGGAACTTGATTATTTTATTCAAAACTGCAGGCCCAGGCTTTTTATCCATGGTGATGATTTTCTGGATAGAGTGGAAGAACTTGAACTTGAAAAATATCTGCCTCCAATGATGGTTGCCGTTGTGGGAGAAAAAAAATCAGATAACAAAACATTTGACTGCATAAAAGAGACTGCACTCTTTGATGGAAAACGAGCCTTTTTAACAAGGTCTCTTGGGCCTGCAGATCCAGAAGAACCCCAGGTGATCATGTACACCTCCGGCACCACTGGAAAGCCAAAAGGAGCTGTGCTCTCCCATAGAAAAACCTTTTTTAATTGTTTGAATGCAGATATCTTTTTCAAGCTTCATTCCAGTGATATCATGTTGATCTTTTTGCCTTTGTTCCATTCCGGGGGTCTTTTTATCCAGGCAGCTCCAATCTTTTATAAAGGAGCCACCATTGTTCTTCACAGAAAATTTGACCCCATAAAGATATACAATGATATAGAAAAATATCAGGTGACGAAATTTTTGGGTGTCCCCACTGTGTTTCGGGAATTATTAAAAATTGATCCTGGAAAAAGAAAGGATATCTCTTCTTTAAAGGTGTGTGCAGGAGGCGGTGAAAAACTTAATCAGGAGTTGATTGAAAAATGTGCAAAAGCAGGTTTTGCATTTCGTCAGATCATGGGGCAGACAGAAACCTCAATTTTATTATGGGCATCGGAAAGTGATCCTTTTAAAAAGCCCGGGACCGTGGGAAGACCTGTTTTTCATGCAGAGGTCAGTATTCTTGATGAAAAGGGGAAATTGGCAAAACCGGGAGAAACCGGAGAAATAGTTGTACGAGGATCAATAATGATGAAGGAGTATTGGCAGGACCCCGTTAAAACCCAGGAAACCATCAAAAATGGATATCTTCATACAGGAGATCTTGCCCGCATGGATGAAGATGGATTTTTCTATCTTGTGGGAAGGGCAGGGGATATGTATATTTCCGGTGGAGAAAATGTATATCCTGCAGAGGTGGAAAAAATACTCAAGGATCATCCCCAAATTGATGACGCTGCTGTAAAGGGCGTACATGATGAATTGTGGGGCGAAACCGGACATGCCTTTATTATACTCTCTCCTGGTGCAAGTTTAACACCTAATGATG